>JAFEAR010000188.1 GCA_018266335.1 Bdellovibrionales bacterium | reverse complement strand
TCTGACATTTTGAGTGTTTTTGGAGGTGCAAGGAGTCCTGGTTACTCCTTGCATCTTCTTGTGTTCACTGAACTTTAACTTGGTTGCGGGAGTAGGATTTGAACCTACGACCTTCGGGTTATGAGCCCGACGAGCTACCAGGCTGCTCCACCCCGCGACACGTTTGAGACTCGATGGAGATAGGTCCGCAGCCGGCTGGAGTCAATAGACAATTCGCGGTCGACTGAGTGCGCCGACACTTCAAAAAATTCAAAGTTTCACGCGCACTTTCACTACTTTGGACACCGGGATAAATAACGAAATCTCCAGGCCCCAGGGCAGCGCAATCACTCGGTGAATCGGTGCGCAAAACACATTCGTGCCAGCGGCTTTTCCCTTCCCGGAAGTAGTCGATCATGGCCCGATTATGCAGCCCGTGCCGAAGGTCCGCCACGGCCAGCAGAGCAAGTAGGGCGATGCCTCCGCTACGCCAGCGCGAATAGAGCTGAGTTCGCCAGCATAGATACAAAGCGACTAAACCTAAGGCGGCATAGGGCATGTAGCGCGACACTTGTCCGGCCGTTTCGGACACGCATACTCGACCGATAGCGGATAGGGCCGAAAAAAGAAGCGCCCCTCCGGCCAGGCCTTGCAGGGGTCGCGAGGCCCGTAGGGTTGTCCACCCCAGAGCGCCTACGGTTAGAAGGCCTAGAATGAGGGACAGCCCCTTATGACCACGAAATCCCCAAATTTCGCCAAATTGAAAACCCATGAAGGAGATGTATTCCCAGGGTCGCGTATGGGGAAAAGTGTAGCAGGCCACAGCGGGACTGTGCTCGTAACCCACCAAGAAGGCTATCCAAGCACTGAGGGCGAGGCCTAGTGGCAGAAGGAATTGAATTACCCATCGCGAGTGTCCACGCTCGCTCCACGCGTCCCAAGCCAGCCAAAAGCAAACGGGAAGTGCCCACGCAAAGGAAAAACCGGTGAACACCGATATCCAAACCCAAGCTCCCCACCCAAAGCTACGAGTGAGCGATGGTGCGCAGGTCCAAAGCCAGGCGGCCGCGAGGGCGAGCAAGGTGGGAAGGGGACCGTGGGAATGATTGGTGGGGCCTAGGAGGGATTCGAAGAAATCAGGATTCAAAAGGGCTAGGGGCACGAAGGCGTCCGTCCACTGCCAATCGCCCCTTAGCCGACGCACCAAAGCCAGTGCGAGTGCCGCCGCCAGCACATAAATCCCTGCAGCTACAAAGGCTTCGGCACGGAAATTAAAGTTGCTAAACTCCAACACGAGCTTCGAAATCCAAAGCCCAAGTCCCATTCGGTGGGGCCCGTGTTGCCAATCCCACAGCTCCCACCAACCAGCACCGCGAGTAAGTCCCTTGTAGAAGTCCCACTGGTCGGAAAAGGGAGTGTTCACTGCGGAGCGCTCAACCATCAGCATGAGCCGGATGCTCAGTAGACCCCAAACCCACCAGAGCGAGGAGGTTGTTCGAGGGCGCGTGGAAAGGGTGGGCGTTGCGTTCATTCGAGTCCTTGAATTTTGTAGGAACCGTATTCAATGCCAGCGCTCTCGCTGGTCAAGTCGGCAAGTGTTTGCCACTGACCATGCCAGTCTCGGGAGTAAAGTTTTACATGCACACGCCCTAGCAGCGCTTCATAGTCGCTGAAAACCTCTCCGGTGGGCGAGGTAAAGGGTAAGCGCATGAACTTCTCGGGGGGCGCATAGGCCGAAATTTCTATGCGTTCCAGGCCGCTGCGCTTGGTTGCCGTGACTTCCCATTTACCGAAGCGAATGTCGGTCTGAATTGAGTCGGCGGAAGTCGTTTGAAAATTGTAGACATGTCCCGCAAACTTAAATCCAATTCCGAAGGCATCCTTAATGGAGGCGCGGTCCAAAACCTTTGGTCTGCCGCCTCCCATGGCAAGCGCTGTACCCGGCGACCCCATAAAGTCATTGGACACAATCCAGGTCCACCACTCGGGCATCGAGCGGCCCCAATTGCGATCTTGATAGGCGGGGGCGTCGCGCAGCACCACGGTGCGCCCTTTGTATCGAATTGTGCCTGACATGCGGGCATCGGCTTGAGCGGGGTACCAATAAATGTTCGAGGCTCCGGGCGCAAAAATGCCCCAACCCATGGCGTTGTAATCCCAGGCACGTTTTATTTGGAGGTCCCAAGCAATATCCTCGCCCTGCGCGTTTTGGAGGTGGCCTTCTAGGTGGTTATCCGTCGCCCAGCCGCTGCGCCCGAGTCGCACGAAGGGTTCGTCGTAGTGAGCTGAGAATTCATCTAGCGGAAAATGTTGCTCCAACAAACTACGGTCCTTAAAGTTACCGGCCCCTAAAAATCCATGAGAGGCGCTGCGGGTGTGAGTCGTGTCCCAAGGATTCACCACGCCGTACACAAAGTAAAAGGCCTCACCCGAACTCGGTTCCACCACTTTGTAATACCACCATTCGTACCAATCGCCGCGGTCTTGGGGCCCCACGCCGTCCACCGCCTGCCGGCGATTCCATTGATACTGATTAAATGCGTCCGTAGCGGGCCAAGATTGTGCCTGTGTCAAAGTGGCCAGGCCCCACCCAAACCAGAGCGCACACAAGTTTTTGAGCATGTCTAAAGTTCCCCTCTTTTTTCATTGTAAACGGTGGACAGAAGGAGGAAAGGGATGGAGAGGAGCTTTTTATGACCACACCTCTCAATCTCAACACCGGATTCGCAGAAATGTTCAAGGGCGGCGTCATCATGGACGTCACCAATGCCGAGCAGGCGCAAATCGCCGAAGACGCCGGTGCCGTGGCTGTTATGGCCCTCGAACGCGTCCCGGCCGACATTCGAGCCCAGGGCGGTGTGGCCCGCATGTCGGACCCTAAAATGATCAAGTCCATTATGGATGTCGTCTCTATTCCCGTCATGGCGAAAGTTCGCATCGGGCACATCGCCGAAGCCGCCATTCTGCAAAGTCTCGGGGTCGATTTCATCGATGAATCCGAAGTGCTCACTCCTGCCGATGAGGAGCACCACATCGAAAAATCCACCTTCAAAGTGCCCTTCGTTTGCGGCGCCCGTAACTTGGGCGAAGCCCTCCGCCGCGTCGGTGAAGGCGCTTCCATGATTCGCACCAAGGGCGAAGCCGGCACCGGCAATGTCGTCGAAGCCGTGCGCCATGCTCGTACAATGATGAAGGAAATTCGTCGCGTGCAAGCCATGCGCTCCGATGAACTCGCTGCGTACGCCAAGGAAATCGGCGCCCCCGTCGACCAACTCCGGTACGTTATGGCGCACGGCAAACTACCCGTGGTGAACTTCGCCGCAGGTGGAGTGGCCACGCCCGCCGATGCCGCGCTCATGATGATGCTCGGCATGGACGGTGTTTTTGTTGGCTCCGGTATTTTCAAGGCGGGCGATCCCGCTCGCCGCGCTAAAGCCATCGTGCGCGCGGTCACGCACTACACGAATCCCGAAGCCCTTGCAGAAATCAGCGAAGACCTCGGCGAAGCCATGGTTGGCATCAATATCGACACCCTTCCTGCCCAGGAACGTCTGGCGACCCGCGGCTGGTAACGAGCATGAAGGTTGGGGTGCTCGCGCTGCAAGGAGCTTTCCGCGAGCACCGCTTAGCCCTCGAGCGTCTCGGTGCTAAGGTTGTCGAAGTTCGCCAAGTCGATCAGCTCCGCGATCTTGTCGGCTTAATTGTTCCTGGCGGCGAATCCACTACGATTGGTCGCCTTGCCCATGAGAGTGGTCTGGAGCAAGCCGTGCGCGAGCGCATTATGGCCGGGACTCTCGCTTTTTGGGGCACCTGTGCTGGCGCCAT
>JAFEAR010000187.1 GCA_018266335.1 Bdellovibrionales bacterium | reverse complement strand
GAAGGCGCTGGCCGACGAGGCGGCCGCTCGCCAGCGGGCGGAAGCGGCGGAAGCACAGACGCTGGCCAGTTATCGGGAAAGCACCGATGACGTGATCCAGCAACTGATCGGTTCCAAGGAGGAACTGGGCGAGGCAGAGCGGGCATACCTGGAACGAACCGCCCAGCGCTGGCAGGTCTTCGCGGAGCGTCAAGGGACGGACCAGCAAAGCCAGAAGCTCCGCGCAGAAGGGCTCAATCGGGTCGCAGCAATCTGGCTGGAACTGGGCCGGCTGGTCGAAGCTCGCAAGCATTTTGAAGAGTCCCATGCTCTGTGGAAACAACTCTCCCAAAAGTTCCCTGCCGTCCCGGAATACAGACACAATTTGGCAGCAACCGGCACCACCTTGTGCGGCGTGCTGATCGATCTGGGTGAAACGGACGCAGCTCGGTTGGCTATCGCGCAAGCCGAAGTCGTTTGGAGACATCTGGCCGAGCAATATCCCACGAATACCCACTATCAGTACGGCCTCGCCGGGTGCTGTGTGAACTTGGGGGTTCTACTCAATTCATTGAAAGAATACGCCGCAGCCATCGACCAGCTCGGTCGGGCACGGGATCTTAGTGCAAAGCTGGTCAGTCAGTATCCCTTAGACGAGAATTACAATCAGCAACTTGCGTTAGCTCAAATCAACTTGGGGAACGCGTGTTTTTATTCAAATGACATATCCGCAGCCCGCACCGCCTTCGAGCAGGCTCGCGACATCCGGAAGGCGTTGTGTGAGCAGTTTCCGAGTCAGCCGAGATACCAGACATTCCTCGTACAAGCCCAAATGAGTTTAGGCATGTTGTACGTCTATCTCAAGGAGACCACTGCCGCACGTGAGTCGTATGAAGAGGCGGAGAAGATTTGTCTTAAGTTGGTTCAACAGTTTCCCGCGGTGCCGGATTACCAGGACCTTTTGGCGAACAGCGAGAACGGGCTTGGCAGTGTATTCGATCGCGAAGGAGACCGAGTCGCGGCCCGCGACAAGATCATTCAAGCGCGGGACACTGTTCGTAACCTGGTCGATCATTTCCCCAGCGTGCCCAAATATCGTACGCAACTGGCTGTCTTCGAAGTCAACCTGGGGAGGCATTTCGTCCAGAACGGGCAACCCGCCGAGAGTCTCGATTGTTTTTCGCACGCAATACGAATACTTTCGACGGGATATCCCAGCGGTTATCAAGATTCCCAACGTGATAGATTTCTGGAGACGAGCTACCGGTGTCGCGCCCAAGCGTTGATGCTTGTGAACCGGTATTCTGAAGCTGTCGAAGATTGGGACCAGGTGATTCTACGCAACGGGCCGGGGTTGCAAAATGGTTACCACTTGTCGCGTGCGGAAGCCCAGGTGCGAGCTGGCCAGGTCGAATCCGCCCTAAAAGTCGCGGACGAAACCAACGACCTTGATGGGTCGCGCATAAGCGCCATGGGAAGGTATCGGGTGGCTGCTCTGTATGCGTATGCCAGCGGACTGCCGGAAAGTCCACCGCGCTACGCCGACCGGGCGATAGAGTTGCTCAAAAAAGCAATCGACGCCGGTTTCAAGACTCCGGAGAATATCACCAAAATGATCAGCGATCACGATCTTGATCCGTTACGTGGACGAGAGGACTTTCGAGCGCTGATGAAATCGATCGGTGCTCCCGAACCCAACGCCTCAGTCGATTCCCCTGCCCGGCCTTAGTGGTTCCGTTCCCGTTTTTGCATTGCCGAAACGACTTGCGTTCTCGATGGATAACCCACCTCAGTAGTCACTCGACAGCCAAATGATAGCGATTCGGCCGGGATCGTGATGTCGGCACCAAATTCGTATGGCTGTTCCGTCCCCAGGATCTCCAGCAAACGATCCCGTGACTGCTCCAGGATAGCGCTTTCGGCAGGCGTGAACAGTGGTCTTCCCTCGGATAATATGTAGTCGTTCGGGGCGGTATCCAGATGGAAGCCCAGGCCTACGTACCGGATCAGTTGTTTCAACCAGCGGATCGTGTGCCGGCGGGAACTGTCGCCGGGGAGATCGAAATTCATCGAGCATCCTCCCGGCAAGTGCTTTCGTGAGCGACTACTGATTCTGAGGTTGTTGTTCGGAGAGTGGGGACGTGGCGTAAAACTCGCCGGTCAGTTGTTCGGATGTGCGAATCCCGAGAGCGGCTTCCAGCGCACGGGTAGCCTCGCGACAGGCGGCCCCTGTAAACCCGCGGGTCTCGATCCGGGTCTCTCCCTGCGGAGAGACCGTTACTTCAATGGTCTGGGACATCAGGAGTTCTCCAGGGAATGGATTTCCCGTTCGAGGCGGGAGACCCGAAGTTGGTATTTTTCAAAACCGTGGAACGAGCACTTTAACCGGAGCAGCCAGCGTTGTAAGGACCGCTGTTCGCGATCGAGTTTGGAACGGAGTTTCGACAATCGAATGGTGGCTGGCCGAGGAGAGGTGGCCGTTCGAATGACACGACGACGGGGTACGGACATCAATTTCCCTTCGGATTCATAAGGTGAAGGATTCTGTCGATCGTCAGTCGGCGACGGCGATTTGCAGGCGGATCGAACCGTCCGTCAGTAACTGCTCCTGCACACTGTGACCTTGCCGTCGCGCTTCCAGCTTGGCGCGTTCGACGGCGTACGCCTGCAAAAACTTGTGAAGCTGGCTTTCGTTGCCCCATCTCCCACCAAAATTGTCAAAGGCGATCTGCGCCGTGGTGATGTCACAGACGATTGGAAATCGCCACTCGGGCAAGTGGACAGCCCAACCGGTCGCCGAAGCGCTGAACAGCTTCGTCTCGCCGAAGACGGGCCTCGGCAGCGAAAGACGCTCACAGGCGGCTTGAAGGGACGCCACATCACGAATTTCTGTTTGGATCTGAACAATGTGTGACACACGTGTTCTCCTTTTGGGGACCAATATCAAGATGGACCATCCCAACACCGTGGGAACAGTCGCGAAACGAGAACAGCCTCGCGTCGATCAGTTGAGTCCGATCTTCGCGAGGCTGTTCTCTGAATTTGTCCGGGCCACCAACCGGTGACGGCTTACTTCGATTCTGGAAAGAGTTGCCCTTCGGCGACTCCGAGTAGCGCATATCCTCGATTCAATGTCCCTTTGATTTGGGACGCTTGCCGCAGCGCGACTTCTTCACCCAGGAGCACACTCCGGGTTCTCGCGATTTTCTGAAGGCATGTCGTCTGATCGATTGGATCGCGGATCGTCTGTGCCAGCCGGTCGGCCACTCCCAGGTACCGTGCGACATCCTCTTTGGAATTGGGCGGACAGTGTGTTGCCAAACGGCGATAAGCCTCCGCTCCGACATGCGGCGGAAATTTCTTCGCAAGTTCCTCGCAAACCGGCAGTGTCTCTTTGACTCCCGCCAGGACCGCGTTCGGATCGATGCCACTCAGCAAGATCAGTCCGGTTTGTGTTGCATCAGGCTTCGCTTTGTCCATGTAGGTCCAGGACTCTTTCAATTGGATCACGGCCAGATCCTTATAGGCGGGAATCGCCATCGCGACCGCCAGAACGTGACAGGCGGTGGAGGCCATTGCCGGATCATCCATCTGTCGCAGCGCCGTACGCGCCGCAGTAATGTCTCCGGCAGGAGCCACCTTGGCGATGAATTGATGGAGCTCCTGATTGAGCCCTGTCAATTTGGACTCGATGATCTTTTTTGCCGTTGCGGAATCACCGTCCATGGCCAGCTTCTCTGCTACCGGCCCCCAACCCCGACAATCGTCCGATTTTGCCTCCAGGCTGGCCGCGCGTTTCTTGGCATCATCGAGTCGTCCGACATCTGCGAGACTTCGGATGATCACCAGCTCGGATTTCGCCCGTTGTTTGACGTTTTGTTCGTCGGCGATGGCTCGTTCCGCCAACCCCCACAGTCGGGTGGCATCCTCCATGTGTCCCTGGGCAGCACGGACTTGGGCCACGTCCGCAAAAGCGATGCAGCGTTGATCAGACAAGTAGGCCGGGATTTGCTGAATAGCCTGTTCCGCGTCCTTCAATCGAGCATCGGTTGCCAGGGCTTTTGCCAAGGCAACCCCAATCTCCGCTCTGACCATGATCAGCAGCACCTGGGCATTGGCCGGTTCCTTCACCTGTAACCTCCGATGAGTGGCCTCGACGTCACCCGATCGAGCCTGGCATTTTCCGATCTCGGCCCACAACATGGCCGCCAAGGGCTCGGACAAATCGAGCCCGTCCGCAAGTTCGGCTGCCAATTTCAGCGATTGGCAGTGACGTTTTGCGGTGGGGCTGGCGACAGTCGGCGGCGCGGCCTTCGGAGCATCTGATTGAGCCATGACAGGGAGGGTTTGGCCACTCCATGCCAGTCCCAGGACGAGTATGACGAGGCCAGTCTTTCCGAATCTTTGCATGAAAGGAATTCCTTATTTCTGAGGCGTTTGATCCGCAGCGGCCGCACCGAAGGCCAGGCTCTGCTGGCAGGCCTGCACCGCCAGTACAGGGGAGAGTTGAAGTTTGACTGCCGAAGCTTCGGCCTGTTGCAACGATTGAAGCGTGAACTTCGGTGAGAAGTCTCCGCTCCGTGCCAGATTGAGTGTCTTGAGAATCTGAACGTGCGTCTCCTCGTCGCTAAGACTGCCGGCGCACAGACGATCCACTGCCGCCGCCACTTTTCCCCATTCTGAGTCAGCGATCAGCTCTTCGATCCGTTGGCGAGAATTCGATTTTCCCCTGCCGTGATTGGTCGTTTTCTCGCCTGGATCCGCAGAGGCCGCGTCTGAGCGACGTGCCAGGAATTCTTCGGCCAATTCGCGATTGAAGACCTGTCCGAAGAGTTCCAAGTCGGCATTTGCGTTGCGAGTCGGCAGATACGCGAAATTGATACGAAGTTTCTGTGATGGCAGATCCCAACTCAGGAACTTCGTGGCCTTGGCCTCGCGCAGGTCTTGCGGCATTTCCTTATTCTTTGGATCCCCCAAGGTTTTGAGATACGGGCCGATCTTGTCGTCAGCACTCCGACCGGAAAGTGGCTCGACAAAGCGAACGCCGAACAGCTTTTCGTCCAGGAACTCATAGACACGCCCCGAATCCCGGTAGACCACATAGCCAAAGTCGGGACGAGACAGTTGCCTGTCTCTTTGGGCGGCGAGATTGTTCGCCAGGAAGTCGGCCAACGACCGCTCGGCCAGGATGTCGCCTGCAATCCCGTCCTGTTTCAGGAACGTAGAGACGGGGTCGATTTCGCGTGTTGAGGGATTCGGATCACCGGTCACGGAGTCAGATAACGTCGTGGAACGTGGTGATGCGCTGGGAACGCTGATTGGCGGCGACTTCGGCGGGGTATCGGAGGCCGAGCAACCATTTGCAAGCAACACACCTGCTCCCATCGCCACGGAAAACGGAAAGCGAAACAACGGTCACCTCCTTCGCGAATGGTCTCAGATTCAGCGCATCGGACGACATGACAGGGAAAAACACGGCTTTGACGAACGATGTCTATGAGTAGCACATCCGAACAAATGCTACTCATAGTCCGTGGATTGCTACTCATTGTCAACACTCCAATACTCTGCATGGGCAAACGTGCGGACATCTTGGAGCGATTCGGACAGCGGGTCCGGGAACTGCGGAAGGAGCAAGGCTACTCGCAGGAAGGGTTCGGTGCGGCCTGCGGTCTTGATCGGACCTATATCGGCGGGATCGAACGCGGAGAGAGGAACGTCGCGCTGCGAAACATCGAGGCGATTGCACAGACGCTGGGAATCACGCTGGCGGACTTGCTTTCCGGGCTCTGAGGCGGGAGCCATTCACTCCGCGGACGGGAACAGGATCGTGGCGATTGCCGTCATCGCCGGGCCAGCGGGTGGACTGGCATCATTCAAGTTCAGAATCGCGTCCGT
>JAFEAR010000186.1 GCA_018266335.1 Bdellovibrionales bacterium | reverse complement strand
CACGACAGAAGAAGCTCGTCGAAATGGGACTCATTCGATCGACCGATCGTGAGGATACGCTGCGGCGACTGGTGAAAATCCTGGGTGCTGCAGATCTCTTGGCCATGGAGATTGGAGAGCATTTCTACGGCCGGCCGTTCGACATTTTCACGAAGAAAGTGGGCATCAAACAGCGGGGCTATTTCGTGCCGGTCAAATTGGAGGCATTTCGGATCGCCGAATCGGAACTCGAGTCTCGCAAGGTGGCCTTTATGCAGTTAGTGACCGAATTTCAGCTTGCTCGAGGATAGGAGTTCGAGCATGGACCCGGAAACATTTATTGCCGTGTCATCGTGGGTGAATACGACGCTGCTGGCCGGTGTCCCGCTCCGGATCCTGGCCTCCGCCACTCTGGCAGCGACGTTCTGGTTTGGGGCCTACAAACAGCGCATTGCGCTGGGGTTCTTATTTTTCATGCTGACGATTCTGCTGGCATATTTTCGACCACTGATCAACCTGATCGGCTCGGGGAGCATGTAACAATGGAGCAATCAGCGGCGCGACGAGGACCGATCTTTGCGGAGGGGGCTTCAGGCCGAAGCCGTCCGCGAAGTCTGATTGCGGCGATCAGCGAAATTCAGGAGTTGGCGGTGGTCGAGAAGCTCGGTACGCCGCTTCCGGAACATCTCATTCTGCTCGATCGCAGCTTTGCCTATACCGAGGTGGGCGTGCATAGCGTCGTGGTCGATGGGCTGATCAACATGCTAGGTGTACCGATGGGACTGGGCGTCTTAGGGAGCTTGATGCCGATCTTCGGAGATCCAGATCCGAGCCTCTTCGATCAGGTATTCGCGCAGCTCATTGGGGTCACCTACGGCGTGGGGTATGCGGTCATGATAGGACATAACCTTGGGTCTTGTTACATCGGAAAGGTCTGCAAACGGGCCATGCAGGACATATATCAGTCGATGATCGTGGCCAACATCATCAAGGTCATTCTCCTGTCGGTCTTTTTTAATTTTATGTATCAGCTCTTGACGCCGGAACATGTACAGGAGGGGGTCAAGCTGCTCTGGCCGATACTCCGGGGAGTGATGTCCGATCAGATGGTAGTCGGGGTGCAGGACTGGGTGATCAGTATGCGTGACGTCATGATTCCGTCGGCGACAGTGGTCATTCTGGTCACTATTGCCACTCTCTGTGTTCCTTATGTCTATTTTGTGATCGGTGGTCGCGAGGCGGCGGAAGAAAAACGACGCAATCGCTTGTATGACGTCTGTTGAGGACGTTCATATCTGCGAAGCCGGAGGAGTATGAGATCCTTGCTGTTTAGGGTCGAAAGCCAAAAACGTCTCTCACCGAGGATTCCACGCTGCTGAGCGTGTTTCCCAGGGACTGTCCGAATCGCACGATGTCATTGTTCGGGCCTGGACCATGTTGTACATCGTTCAGTGCATTATTGAAATGCCTGACGAATTCATGGTTTGGCCCTGGGGCAAAGACATTATTCTTCATAAATGCGAAGGCTTTGTATCCTTCGCTGTTTGCTCCCATCGCTACCCTCGCCTGTGAGTCAAGCTCATCCCAGAATTTTCTGATTTCATTATTCGGGCCATAGCATCCCTGCTCGGTGGCGATCCCATATTCCCAGCATTTGGTGAGTTCCCTCTTAAGTAACTGGCCACCTGTACAGGCAACGAAGGGAGCTGGTTGCCCCCCTGTCGAAACTGCGCACGCCAAGGCCACTTGCTGTTCGGCATTCAGATCCTTCGCGAGAGCACATACTGCAGCCTTTGATAAATCACCCTCGTTCTTTGTGACGCATCCTAAATAGTACCGTTCATTCGTCCCTAGGAACTGATTCCCGAGGCAGTCAGCAACTTCATATTGAGATCTCCGGCCTGAGTCGATACAGCGCTTGATGTTCTTGAGCTGTCGATATCCTTGTTGGAGATCTTCTCGACCGGAACTGCAGAGCAGCGCAGCTCCAGCATCGGATGGGTTGGCCCTTCGACAGTGACGGGCAATTCTGTACTCTTCCGGGAACCCTTCTTCGACGAGGCACCCGAAAAACCCTTCAGGAGAACCAGAGCGATTGCGACAGGAATCCACCGCCTGCGGCATCGGGATGGGTAGCGCAGCAAACTCCACCCCTCTGACGCCTAATGCTTCAAGATCTTGGAGGTTCTGTGGAGTTCTATCCGGGCCTGGGAGTCCCACACGCCAAGATGGTCTTAACCGTCCCAAAGCGAAAGGATCCCCAGTCGTGACTGGCCCTATGGGCTGACACTGTAGAGTGTGTATTTGTCCGCAAGCCTGCGGTGCGTTGCAGGATGGGTGTCCAGGCGCTCCGCAAAATTGACTAGGCGAATAGGGAGGGCATGGGATGGTGTTCCCATATCCGCATGGCGCTGGACTGGGACAGGCGGGCAATCCCGGCGCTCCGCAGAACGGGTAGCCAGGTGGGTAAGCAGGGCTACCGTCCACTGGCGGTTCACTAAAGCACGTGCCCCCACGCATGCAACTATCGAAGACGACGGGAGGAACATTGAGTCCTGTGCATTGTTGCATGAGATCAACGTTTGTGGCGCCCGCGCGGTAGCACAATCTGATTTTCATTCGAGTGGGAAGTTCTTGGCTCGCGGAGTATTGAAACGAGAAAAGGGTG
>JAFEAR010000185.1 GCA_018266335.1 Bdellovibrionales bacterium | reverse complement strand
GAGTTTGGAACGGGTTCGAATACGTCCGAGGACAAGTAATGACATCCCAAAAACAACTGCGTCCTGAACAGAAACGCGCCGAAAACACTCATGATCTTGAAAATGCCGTCAAACAAATCCTGGGCGTTATTGAAGGGATTGATGGTAGTCGACGCGAAGGGTTGTTGGATACACCGAAGCGAGTCGCGAAAGCGATGCAACATTGGTTCGGCGGTTATGATGCCGATATTGAAGGAATTCTGAGTACGCAGTTCCAGGATGGGGGCGAAGGCTACGACGAGATGGTGATCGTCAAGGATATCCCATTCTATTCGAAATGTGAACATCACATGGCTGATATCTTTGGCACTGTTACAATCGCTTATATCCCGAACGGAAAAGTTGTTGGGTTATCAAAACTATCTCGAGCTGTTGACGCATTTGCTCGTCGCTTGCAGGTGCAGGAACGTCTCACCAAACAAATTGCGGATGCCCTAGTTCAATATCTCGAACCAAAAGGCGTTGGCGTTCTTGTCAGAGCACGCCATATGTGCATGGAATCCCGTGGTATCTGTCAGCAAGGCCACCATACGGTCACATCAGCTCTTCGTGGGATTTTGAAAGAAGATTCGTCCGCACGCGCTGAATTTATGGCGCTTGCATGATAACGGGTGTTAGGGTAAACTAAACACCTGCACAATTACAAACCTGAGAGGCATACTATGCGTAACTAAGAAGAGTAATTTGTGGACACCCGGTCTTAATTAATGCGTTCCCCACGCTTCCCCGGTTAGGGCTGGGTGTCCCTCTAATTAGTTGGCAACGGCCCTTCGGGGCCGTTGTTTTCTGGAGGTGTGATGCACGTTTATCTTGCAGCGGTCTACACTAACTCGTACATGCACGGACAACGGCTGTACGAGGACTTCAACGAGCACGAACGAAACCTCGTGGACACTGTGGTCAAGCCACACCACATCCTGGAGTCGTGGCACTACGTCGGTAAACAAAAGTTCGTTGATGAAATGCGGGCTAACGCTGCCCGCATTTTTCTTGACTCCGGCGCATTCTCGGCGCATACACTGGGCGTCGAGCTCAAGGTGAGCGACTACTGCGATTATATCAAACGAAACACTGATATCCTCCGTGTTGAAGACGGGGTTGTTATGGCGTCAGTTCTTGACGGAATTGGTGACCCACTCCAAACATGGCGCAATCAATACGAAATGGAGCTACGAGGGGTCAAGCCGCTTCCATGCTTCCATGCCGGTGAAGACGAACGCTACCTCGAGCACTACGTCGCGAACTATCCCTATATCACGCTCGGTGGCATGGTCGGTAGCTCCACAAAACAGCTCGGAATCTGGCTGGATCGAATTTGGGATCGTTACCTTGTTGATGGAAGCGGTCGAGCAAAAGTTAAAGTCCATGGCTTCGGAATCACTTCAGTCCCTCTTATGGAGCGTTATCCTTGGTACTCCTGTGACTCATCCTCCTGGATCCAAAGTACCTCCTTCGGAACCGTTGTCACTCCGAAATACGGGCCAATTTCGGTATCCGAAAAATCACCCTCTCGTCACGATGCCGGGCAGCACATAACCACACTGTCCGCTATCGAACAGGATCACGTTCTTCGGTATCTTGAGGAACAAGGGTTCACGCTTGAACGTCTTGCGACAGTGTACCAATCTCGTGCAGCCTATAACTTGTGGGCGTACACAGTCATCGAGACGATGATTAACGCTTCCAAGAACGAAACCTTCCGCTGCCATCTGCAGGAGCTATTCGCATGAGAACTGTTCACATCCTTATTACTCCTGATGGTAGGATTCTTGCTTTCAGGAACGCTTCAACCGCATTGCTCCGGCAGAGTGAGTTCGGTGGCAAACTCCACGAGTTGTCGTTCCAAGACGATAAGATCGCACCAATTCATCTGCCCGAGTACGGCCCGTCTGGAGTGCGCAAGTTCGGCAAGACCGCACGAAGGGGATTCTAATGCTCAAGGAGCTCAAATTCGTTCAGGGCGCAGTCGGCAAGAAGGAATTCATTCCAGCCATCACCCATTTCTGCATTGAAAACGGTACGGTGCGTGCCTACAACGGCACAATCGCCTTGTCTAGCCCCATTGCCTGTGACCTCAATTGCAAGCCGAAAGCAACCCCGATGGTGCAGGCGATTGCGAAGTGTGACCACACGATTAGTCTGTCCATGACTCCTGCTGGGCGGCTGAGCATCCGAAGCGGCTCTTTTAAGGCATTCATTGAGTGTTTTGAGGAGTCGCAAGCTCACGTTCAGCCAGAGGGTGAAGAGATTTGTTTTGATGGTGATGTGCTACTGGCTGGGCTGAAGACCGTGCAGGATTTCATCGGCAATGACGCTTCACGCCCATGGGCGACCGGGGTTCTACTGAAAGGTCAGTCCGTATTCGCCACGAACAACGTCTGCCTGATCGAATACTGGATGGGCGTAGACTTCCCTCGTGTGGTCAACGTACCCCGCTCGGCCATTGCTGAAATGATCCGTATCAACGAGGCCCCGACCCATGCCCAAGTGGCTCCGAACTCTATCACGTTCCACTACGCCGACGGAAGGTGGATTCGCTCGCAGTTGTATTCCACAGAATGGCCGGATCTGTCCAAGGTACTTGACCAGCCCAGCGAGCCCGGACCTGTGCCCACCGGACTGTTTCAGGGGCTCGGCGTCCTCCGACCCTTCATGAGCAAGCTAGGACAGGTGTTCATCAAGGAAGGGTTCATGCACACGCACGAGGATATCAACGAGGGTGCCAGCTTCGATATCGACTGGCCCTACAAAGAGTCCATGTTCAGCCTCGAGATGCTCAGTCTGCTTGAAGGGGTAGCAAAGCAAGTCGATTTCAACACCTACCCCGCCCCGTGTCTGTTCTACGGCGACAGGTTGCGCGGGGCCATCATTGGGATGCGCTTGCCGACTCCTCCGCAGGAGTAACCATGCGAAAGGATGCATTGGGTCTCTTCTGGCGGGACGAACCTGTCATAAAAATCAAAAAGGAGAAGGTGAAATGCACTCCTCCTGAGCCAATCTGGCTCCGTGATGATTACCTGCCGGGCTTGGCGGAAGCTGAAGTTCTGGCGGGGGTAGAAGAATTAACCGACCAAGAACTTATCTGGCTTGCCGGTAAAGGCGAGGAGATGGGTTTTGATATCGAGGTTTATCGAAACTACTACCTCGCAGGCTTCAAGCACCGGGCCAGCGGAAAGGTGATGTTCATCGAATCCACGCCGGACGGGCATCTCGATATTGACAAGCTGGAGTGGATTCTCAAGAGCTTCAGCATTGTCGGGTTCAACAGTACAGGATACGATTTGCCGATTACGTCGATGGCGCTGGCTGGATTGTCATTGTATGACATGAAAGAGGCAAGTAACCGCATCATTCAATATCAAGAACCTTGGCGTGACGTCCTTAAATCGTACCGCGTCAAGTGCATTGAAATTGACCACATGGACTTGATCGAGGTTGCCCCGCTGCGGGCCAGCTTGAAGATCTACGGTGGGCGGATGCACACAAAGCAGATGCAGGATCTGCCGTTCCATCCTGATATTAACCTGTCGCTAGACCAGAAGATTATCACTCGGTATTACTGTATCGCAAAGGACTTGCCGAGCACGATGCTGCTGCGGGAGACCCTCGATGAGCAGATTCAACTGCGAATCGATATGGGGAAGATTTACGAGCTAGATTTGCGCAGCCGTTCAGATGCTCAGATCGCAGAACACGTCATCTCACACGAAGTTCAACAGCTCAACGGGAAGCGCGTCGCGCGCCCCAAGATTCCCCCCGGCACAGTCTATCGTTACAAGGTGCCGAAGTACCTCGAATATCGATCCCCGCTGCTGCAATGGGCGCGCAATGTCGTTGCTGATGCGAAGTTCATTGTTGCTGATCACGGTTCTATCGATATGCCGCCGGAAATCGGTGCGCTGGAGCTCGAAATCAACGGCAGCACGTACACGATGGGCATCGGCGGACTGCACAGTACGGAGAGCAAAGTCTCCCATGTACAGGACGACCAATACGAAATCTATGACTTCGACGTTACGTCCTACTACCCGAAGATCATTCTGAACCAAGGATTGTATCCATATCACATGGGGCCAGCCTTCCTTCGGGTGTATAGCCGCATCGTGCAGACGCGCGTGGCGGCGAAGCAACGCGGCGACAAGGTAGTAGCGAACTCCTTGAAGATTGTTGTGAACGGGTCCTATGGCAAACTCGGCTCTAAGTGGTCTAACCTGTACGCGCCTGATCTACTCATCCAAGTGACGCTGACCGGCCAGCTTTCGCTCCTGCTGTTGATTGAACGTCTGGAAATGGCTGGTATTCACGTCATCAGCGCCAACACGGACGGCATCGTGGTCAAGCCCCACCGCAACCAAGTGGATTTGATGAAGAGCATTGTGGCACAGTGGGAACGCGACACCCAATTCGAAATGGAGGAGAGCCGCTACCTCGCTCTGTTCAGCCGCGATGTCAACAATTACATTGCAGTCAAGAAGAAGTTTGACAAGACGAACAAAGTGTGGCTCGATATCCCCGACGGAACCAAGACGAAGGGAGCTTATGCCAACCCGTGGAATTCGAATGACGACAAGTCCATGTGGCTGCACAAGAATCCGACCAATACCATCTGCGTAGAAGCTGTCGAGTCCCTTCTGACGAAGGGCGTGCCGATTGTGACCACAATCCGAGGCTGCCGCGATATCCG
>JAFEAR010000184.1 GCA_018266335.1 Bdellovibrionales bacterium | reverse complement strand
CTCGGCATATAGCTTTGACAGGGGAACCTGGGATCCCGCTCACCGGGAACTCCGACAGGGTTCCCTCGGAACTCTGTTTTCCACCGTCGAAACGCAAAGAGACAGAGCCATCTCCAGAACATGGCTTGAAGCGAAATGGATTCACTGCGGTACTCCAGCATCTCGTTCCGGAAGTGGATCGAGAAAGTGGATGCGCGAGGCATAGGGGTGGTGACCTCTTCCAAAGAGAAGGTTCATGTAGATGTATTACTGACTGCGAAGGATTGAAATCGGATGGAGGGCGGTAGAGCTTGAGGGAGGTCCCCCTTTTATAATCGCGAGGTGTCTTCGCTCACGAGCGCGAAGGTCCCAAAAATCCATACGATGTGTCAGAAGATGCAGATGCTGGTGATCGCATCCTTGGGAAAGGAATGAGGGCCTTGGAAACGTGTGATGCGAGGGGGCTTGTGGGCGAACGCTAAGCGGGAACAAACGGGGCAATGTTTATTTTCCCCGCATGCTTGCGCATCTCGGTACTATCATGCCAAGCCTGCATCTGAAGAAGCATCTCCATCTTCAGACGAAAGGCCTTCTCTAGCCGCAATGCCATTTCAGGAGAGAGAGCCGCTTTTTCATGGACGAGATCAGAAAACGTGGCCCTGCGTACGCCTAAGATCTCAGCGGCCTTGGTCACACTCAAGCCGAGCTCGTCTAAGACCTCCGTCTTGATGAAGCGTCCTGGGTGGGTCGGTGTCATGCCAATCTTTATTCCTCTCCGTGCCATTAGTGATAGTCCTCCAAGTCTAACAGGTCGACATAGCCATGCTCTTCTTGGAACGTGATTCGCCAATTGCCCGAGGTCGAGATGCTCCAGGTGCCCTTTCGGTCTCCCGAAAGTTGATGCACTCGCCAGCCAGGAGGTGCTCCGTCTCGGAACGTACGGAGATTCTCAGCGACAATCAACGCTGTCAGTATGTTCCGTATCCGGTCCACGAGGTCTGGGCGCAAGCCACTTGGTTGATCACGCTCGACGAAGCGTTTCAATCCACGATGGCGCACGGATCGAATGATCATTGGTTAGAGTGTACGGTAAAACAGTACATCGTGCAAGCCTTATGCACAGTAGGAGTGTGCATTGCTGGGATCTGTGACGAGTCGAACTAAGAAAGAATGGGAGACTGCCCCAGAGTGGATCTGGTTATCTGAGGCTTGATCGATGCAGTCCGTCGGCCATTGCGTTTCCGGATGGTGATCTGCTTTTGCAGGATCGCCTGTTCCCAGGTGTCCTCTGTGGTATGAACGACAGCCCTCCGAGTTTGTGACAGCGCACTCCAGATGAAATGACAGAAGTCCCAGCGTCTCGCTTCGTCTGGGAGCTGGGCAATGTGGTCGAGGAGGGAGCGTTCCCCTCTCTCATTCTTATCCTCCGCAATGAGCCAGCCCTCTCCGCTTCCGTTAAACCATCGCAGTGAAATTTGCCGATGCTCTGGACGGATGAAAATATCATAGCGGTAGGAGTCGCCAGTCCACTTCGTCTGTTTGCTAAAACTGCAGGGTCTGCCTGGTCCGAAGCGTGCGGAGCATACGTGTGTCCATTGAGTGGGATCAACTTGGATCGCAACATACCGGTTTCCGTAAGGCGGATGGAGTAGATATCCAGATTCTTCAATCCTCATCGTTGGAATGGGAGGTTGGTTCATACGTCCTCATGTATCGATGTTGAAGGAATGCGCTGTTCCTACGTGGGTGATAAGGGGTGGAGATAGCGTTGGCAGAGATCGAGGGGGTATCCGGTACGCGAGTGATACTCTACCGGCGTTTCTTGGTACCGTGGAATGTCGGGAAGTGGAATGCCCGAGAGGATCTGGTATTGGTGGCGCGGGAGTGCGGGATTGTCGCTGAACTGATAGACTTTTCTTCCGTGCTGTTCAATGAAAGCCACGCAGGTGTCTCTGCTGAAACTCCGAGGGAGCCGATACCGTTCGAGAATGCTCGCCCAAAGTACGCCGTGCGCATAGAGATCAAAGCAGAGTGTATAGAGAAAATGCGGGTCTCCAATTGGCAGGAGGGGGACGTACAACGATCCATCTGGTTGAGGCGTCACTTCTCGGACATGGGCATAGACAATGGGCGGTTCCGGTTTATGTATCGACTCTGTTGCGGGGAGAGACTGGGCTGTCCGGATGTGCGCGCATTCGGTTCGTCGGTAGGTCCAATGTGGACAGGTGCATTGCCAGTCATTGGCCTGACTTCGCGTGACGGTATAGCAAAGTCCCGGCTTGGAATTCGATGCGATAGAGAAGGATTCAGCGTGAGGCATACAGCCTTCCTGTGCGACTTGAGCTTGACTGGGGGGGAAGCGAATCAGACTCCTATGGCGGCAGGATCTGTGGAGCGGCTGCTGTCTGAGGCATGAGATGCGTTGGTCCCGTGATGGGAAAGCCTCACAGTCTTCTGACCTACCGAGATGCAGTGAAATCAAAAAAGGAAGCGGTAGCCGGTTCAGTCGGAGCGGGGTTCATCCACCAACTGGGACCTTCCAATGATGGCGTGTATGAGACTGTGAGGTCGATACATCGACCACGGTTTCTAAGTTGGTCGAGGATGTCCTCCTCATTCGCAAGATACTCGCTATCGGTGAAGGTCTTACATTGAAGATGGGGCATCGGTGGGGCGATCCCAGGAGGAAGCGGAACGGGTGGGAGATACCCGAGAAGGTAGAGCAGGACAACGGTCGATATGGTTGGCATAGTGCCTCATCAACTCAATGGACACCATTCTATCGAAGCGTGTGAACGGGGGCAATCCGACCTTTGGGCTTAGAAATGGAGGTCGTCTTTCACTGGAGAGGCTGACAAGCTCACGTCGGTGTGAGGCCGTTCACTTTCCTGGACAAGGATCTGCAACATGGCTAGGTCGGCACGTTCTTGTTGTGCACGGCTTTCATCGTGGGTGAGACGAGATGTGGATGCGCCTCCAAGTAAGTGTCGAATGATGTTCGAGATAATCTGACGAAGGCTACTGGCTAGGGGGCGCATACTGCTACAGTAAGT
>JAFEAR010000183.1 GCA_018266335.1 Bdellovibrionales bacterium | reverse complement strand
CTCTCGCGGATCGCTACCAGACCTTTGTCGAGCTGCATGACAAAGAGCCACCCTTCGTCGTTTATGGTTCCGTGCCACCGGTCGCGACATGGCCCAAGCGGGAGCAGGCGAAAGCGGTTGTCGCGAAACCCGGCGATGTGCTGACGGGAATGGGATGTTCGCCTGGCAAAACCACCGGCATCGCGCGTGTCGTTCTGGACGCCGGCGATCCTTCGATGCTGGAGCCGGGGGACATTCTTATCACCCCGACGACCAATCCAAGCTGGACGCCGCTCTTTCTGGCCGCAGGTGCCGTGATCACGGAATTCGGCTTGTTCAACAGCCACGCCAGCATCGTCTGCCGCGAGTTGGGCATTCCCTGCGTCGCTTCCGTGCCGAACGCGACACGCACGATTCCCGATGGCGCAACCATCGTGGTCAATGGCGATGCCGGCCGCGTGGAAATCCTCTCTGTGCCCATCGCTATAGCAGTTTGACGGATAGGACGACAAATGACTGAGGCTGAACGTGTCCGTAATTGCGAAGTCTGCTGAATTTCCGGCCTTTGGCCAAGACACGATCGACGATGCCATTGCCTCGCCGAAAACTTACGCCAATCCGGCATTGTGCGATGACATGTTTTCGTATCTGCGCCAGCACGATCCGCTTCACTGGAGCGAACCGAAGGACTACCGGCCGTTCTGGGCGGTCACCCGGCACAGCGATATTATGGATGTGGAACGCAACAGTACGGTTTTCGCGAATGCCCCGCGCGCTATGCTGCGGCCCATCGAGCAGGAAGAACTCAACCGCAAACAGACCGGTGGAAGTCCGCTTCTTTTGCGCAGTCTCATCAGCATGGATCCGCCGGACCATGTGCAGTATCGCAAACTCGCGCAGGCTTGGTTTTCGCCACAGCGGATCAAGCCGCTGCAGGAAGGATTTCGCGCGCTCGCCCGCGAAGCTCTGGATGCGATGAACGACAAGGACGGTGCGTGCGACTTCGCCCGCGATGTCGCCGCCTGGTATCCCTTGCGCGCCGTGCTGCACATTCTGGGTGTGCCGCGCGAAGATCATCCGAAATTGCTACGTCTCTCGCAGGAGATTTTCGGCGTTCAGGACGAAAAGATCCGAGCCGTGCGCACCGGGGTTGGACACGCTGAGACGGTGGCGGAATTCGCGGCCTATTTCAAAGACTTGACGGCGAAGCGTCGGGCCAATCCCACGGACGATCTCGCATCCGTGATTTCGAACGCACAGATCAACGGTCAACCCATGGGCGATCGCGAAACGCTGTCATATTACATCCTTATCGCGACTGCCGGACACGATAGCACCAGTTCGTCCATCGCGGGCGGTCTGCTCGCCCTGATGCAAAATCCCGAACAGTTCGCCAAGCTCCGCGCGGATCGCACATTATTGCCGCGGGCTTCCGAAGAAATGGTGCGGTGGGTCACACCGGTGAAGCATTTTTTCCGCACAGCGCTTTCCGATTGTGAAGTCCGCGGCAAGAAAGTCCGCGAAGGGGATGGCCTAATGCTCTGCTATCCCTCCGGCAATCGCGACGAAGACGCTATCGAGAATCCCTTCACATTCGACGTCTGCCGTCAGAACAATCGCCACGTCGCGTTCGGTTATGGTCCTCACGTCTGTTTGGGCAAGCACATGGCGCTGTTAGAGATTGGAGTATTTTTTGAAGAACTGATGGATCGCGTTGAAAACATTTCTCTAGCGGGTGAACCGCAATGGCTCGCGTCCAGTTTTGTCAGCGGTCTGACCGATCTGCCTGTCCGCTACACCCTAAAGTAGTTCGGCTTTCAAGGCCGCTGATCTACGCCGGCTTTCTGGCTTTCCTGTTGTTGGCCTTCGCATCATAGACAGGACTGTCATCGACATCCTTGCGCTCGAACATCGGCAGCATCAGCTGGGCAATCTGCCTGGCCAGTTGCGGCTCGTCGATCTTTACGCCGCGAAAACGCGCATCGGCGGTGAGAAAGAAAGATAGCCCCAGGCCCGCACGCGAAAGAAAATAAGGATCGAGCCGAGCGCCGCGCGTGCCTTTTGCGAGAGATTTCCGGGTGAGTTCAGCCCAACGGTTTATCATTGGAACCATGCGCTTGACGTAAAATTCCCTGCCATGCTCATGATTGCCGAAAAGCGCGATGCCGAGCAGCGGCAATATTGCGTTTATCTGCGCCAAATACTCCGTCAGCGTGCCAGTCATTAGTTCAAGCTGTGTTTCCGGCTCCGTAGTCTTGGCGACCAGACCACCGATGTGATGATAATTCGACATCCAATGCTCAAGCGGCTCGATCACGGCCGCTTCGAAGAGCTCTTCCTTGGAACTGAAGTGACGATAGATGAGGGCCTCGTTAATGCCCGCCTCCATCGCAATTTCCTTGGTCCTGGCGCCTGCAAATCCGCCGCGCATGAAGATTGTTCTTGCCGCTTCTATGATCATCTCACGCCGCGTCGCGGCTCCTGTTCGCGGCTGCCGTTTTTTTTGCGGAACTTTTGTCGACGGCCTCTTGGGCGGTTTCATTCTGGTCATTGTTCGATCTTATGTCGGTGCAAGTGAGGCGGAATCTGAGTGTTCTATCTAGTCTGTAAATGCGGATAGCAAAAGAGGCTCGCAGAAGAGGCTCAGAGATTCTCAATTTGACAGCCTGGGCTTCTCCTAATAAGCGTTTGCTTACAAGTGCTTGCTCTTCCGCATGTGGATGGTTTTGGGTGGGTAAGAGCGGGCAACCAAAATCGATTGGGAATAGAACCATGAATATCACCGCCGCAGTTGTGCGCGATCCCGAAAGCGGTTTTGTTATCGAGCCAATCGCGATTGACGATCCCCACGAAGACGAAATCCTCGTGCGCGTCGCTGGTGTTGGCTTGTGCCATACCGATCTGGCCTTCAAGAAGAGCCC
The DNA here is from genome assembly GCA_018266335.1 of Bdellovibrionales bacterium. The sequence continues at coordinate 3,248 of JAFEAR010000183.1, read as the reverse complement.
CGCGATTTCGTTGCCAGCGGTTCTCGGTCACGAAGCGTCAGGGATTGTGGAAAAAATCGGCTCTGCCGTGACTAAGGTTCAGCTATTCCGGCCTCACGCATCACCGCTTTTACGACCTTCCATGCCGTCGTGCGGCCCCAAGGCCAAAGCCGATCCTGCTTATCGACCCCGTACGTGGTTAGCAGCGGTATCAACGTGCGCGGTACAGGCACGGCTCGAAACACTCGCTTCCTTCGTTGCTTCAGAGTCTCAAAAATTATGGCCTCGTCGGCTGTGTCTATCCTAGTCGCAGTTAGCGCAAGTACTTCCGACATGCGTGCACCTGTAAATGCCATTGTTAGGCAGAACGTCGATATATGAGCTGGCGCTTTTCGATGCCGCATAGACAAAGGCTAAACGCTCTTTCGCAATGAGGTATTTCCGGTTTCCCCTTACATCGAAGAGCGAAGCACTCATGGCGAATACCAAGACGGCCGCGGAGAAATTTTGCGAGCGGAATGGATTGACGAAGGGAATCCTTCGTGAACAGAATACAGCATTCTGTTCACATCATCGCCTCTAGGCTGTAACGCAACTTCGAACCATCGCAGTGCGAGCGCTTTCGGCTGCCGGCAAATATTCGGGTGCAGCGCGAACTAGCGATAACTGCAAATTATCTGCAGTATCCCGGATGCCACTTTAAAGCATTGCGATTGTTTGCGTTCGAGGTCGGCCTTATCGCTAAGGACGACGCGCGAGTGTCAAGACATAACAGTTATACCGGTGGCAGGCTTGCGGGCTTTTTACAGTACCGCGTCAAATCACGTGCCACATGTGATCGCGCCAATTTCGGCCAGATAAGGATATGTCGTGCCGCATTTCGGCGTTCAGTTTGCCAGTGCTGAGTACCTCGAAGAGCTTTTCGAAAGAGGCGATGCCGACACCAAAGCCGTGTCTTCCGATTGGAAAGTAGCTGGTCAACTCCTTCACGATTTTCTGACGCCCGTTTTGAATAGCACAAGCTCGATTCAGCTTAAAACGCTCGCAGGCGTGTTCGCCGCCAACTCGCGGCACCTTTATGCAGATCTCGATCCGCTTGGTAGGCCAACACCCGCGCGTCTATTATTGTTGCGTAAAGCCGCGGAAGCCCGGTGGAAGCGTCTCGATCCGAATGGATTCGGATGGCTTGATAACCCGGCCGCGGCTTCGCGACAAACACTCTGCGCCGAAATTGGTCACGTTGATGACCTTGCGATCTCGGATTGGATAGAATCGAAAACTCAGGCGTTACAGCCGCCTTCTCGAAGGGCTCGCGAAGGTGCGTTGAGAGAGCTGATCGCGGCAGAGGAATTCGAACGTTTCATGGCGCTTCGTTTCGTCGGCAAAAAGCGATTTGGTGCCGAAGGAGTAGAGACAATAATTCCCCTGCTCAATGCCGTCATTGATGGTTGTGTGGAGCGCGGTGCGCGCGAGATTGTTTTGGGAAGCATGCATCGCGGACGGCTGAATATTCTCGCTAATGTTCTTCATAAGTCTCTGGCCACACTCTTCGCGGAAATGAAGGAGCAATTTCCATTTTTTAGAGGTGGCGGAGTTTCGGCGGACGTGCCCTATCACTTGGGCTTGAAGACGGTGATAGATCGTGGCGACCGGAAGATCGCTTTGACGCTCCTCGCTAACCCGTCTCATCTAGAGGCAATAAATCCTGTCGCGCTCGGTTATGCGAGGGCACGGCAGGATGCGTTGGGAGGTCGCGGTAGCGCGGTGTGTATATTGCTTCATACAGACGCAAGCGTCATCGCACAGGGCTCAGTATCGGAAATCATCCAGTTGGGCGCGCCATCCGGGTTTACCGTGGATGGCACGATACACATCGTTCTTAATAATCAGATCGGATTTACGACAGAGCCAAAAGAAGCGCGCTCGTCGCTCTATTGTACAGGAGCATGGAAGGCTGTCGACAGCCTCATCCTTCACCTAAACGGCGAAGATCCGGACGCCACCTTGAACGCGGCAGGACTTGCCGTCGACTTTCGCAGTTCCTTCGGCAAAGATGCAGTGATTGATCTCGTTTGTTACCGGAGAAATGGTCACAATGAGATAGATGAGCCGCGTTTCACACAACCACTATACTATCTCGCCGCCGACAAAAAGTCTTCCATTGCGTCGCAGTATCAGAGCGAGGTTGGCCGCGACAGCGAATGGCCGGAGCTATTTCGCGCGAACTACCGTTCGTCCTTGCAAACAGCGTATGAACACCAGCGCATCGAGGCACCGGATGACATCGTTGCCGACCCGGTTGATCTTAGGAACGAGAGCGGGGCCGATCCCGAATTGATCGCGAAAGTAGGCCATTTCCTGACGCAGCCGCCGGATCACTTTGCGGTTAGTCCAAAACTTGGAAAGATTTTGTCCGAGCGGAGGAGAGAATTATCGAATGGCGTCTCTTGGGCATTTGCAGAAGCGCTGGCATTCGGCAGCCTTCTTTACGACGGTGTCGACATTCGCTTCACCGGCCAAGATGTGGAGAGAGGCTCCTTTTCCCATCGCCATCTCGCGTTCATCAATTCCCAAACCGGTGACCGATATATTCCGCTGGCGCAGATGCCGGATGCGGCCGGAAGCTTCTCCATATACAATTCTCCACTTTCCGAATACGCCGTCTTGGGATTCGAGTATGGATATTCGCTTGGGAACCCTCGTCATCTCGTAATTTGGGAAGCTCAGTTTGGCGATTTCATGAACGGTGCGCAGATTGTCTTCGATCAGTTCATTTCGAGCGCTGCCGAAAAGTGGTTGCAGAGAAGTTCGCTGGTTGTTCTGTTGCCACATGGATTGGAAGGGCAGGGACCCGAACATTCCTCCGCCCGGCCTGAGCGGATATTGCAGGCTGCGGCGAGAGACAATATGCGAATTGCCCATCCCTCGACGCCGGCGAGCTATTTTCATCTTCTTCGGACTCACGCCCGAGCCCGCGAAGGCGTACCGCTGATTGTTCTGACGCCGAAGAAGTTACTGCGTTTGGCGGCGGCGGTTTCTCCTATCAAAGCCTTCGCATCGGGAACGGTTTTTCAACGAGTTCTCGTCGATCCGCCTGATGCAGAGCCGAATCGGATCGTCCTTTGTAGTGGAAAGATCGCCTATGAGCTTCTGGAGGCGCGTTCGCCGGAGCGCGGCAGGCGTTGTGCCGTTGTCCGTCTGGAGCAACTCTATCCCTTTCCAGAGGCGGAGCTGCAGGAGATTTTGTCGCGCTGGCCGCTTGCCTCGCT
>JAFEAR010000182.1 GCA_018266335.1 Bdellovibrionales bacterium | reverse complement strand
GATCGGCCGGGATCTCCACGTCGTCGTATTTCGCGCCAAGCGTCTCATCGCGCCAAATGCGCGCCTTCATCAGGACAAGATCGACGACGCCGACGAATTTATCTTCGGCGCCAACTGGGATCTGAATCGGGACGGGCCGGGCTTTCAGACGATCGACAATCGTACCAACCGAGTAGTAAAAGTCCGCGCCTACCCGATCCATCTTATTGATGAAGCAGATCCGGGGGACACGATACTTGTCCGCCTGCCGCCAAACCGTTTCTGACTGCGGCTGAACGCCCGCGACAGCGTCGAATACCGCCACAGCGCCGTCCAGCACACGCAGTGACCGCTCGACTTCCGCCGTGAAGTCCACGTGACCCGGCGTGTCGATGATGTTGATCGTGCAATCCTGCCACTGGCACGTCGTTGCTGCCGACGTGATGGTGATACCCCGTTCTTGCTCCTGCGCCATCCAGTCCATCGTGGCTGTGCCTTCATGGACCTCACCGATCTTGTATGTACGACCGGTGTAGTACAGAATTCGCTCGGTGGTGGTGGTTTTACCGGCATCAATGTGGGCCATGATGCCGATATTTCGCATCTTCTCGAGTGGAACAGTTCGGGGCATATACTCCAGGAAAAAAATCTACCAGCGGTAATGCGCGAAAGCTTTGTTGGCTTCCGCCATCCGATGGACATCGTCTTTCTTCTTAATCGCTCCGCCGCGCATGTTGGCGGCGTCGTTAATTTCGCCGGCAAGTTTCTCCGGCATACTTTTTTCCGGCCGGGATCGGGCGGAAATCAGAATCCAACGGATGGCAAGGCTTGTGCGGCGATTCGCCGGCACTTCGACGGGCACCTGATAGTTGGCGCCGCCGACTCGGCGGGTTTTCACTTCGAGCACGGGCTTCGCGCCCTCAACCGCTTTTTTAAAGATCTTCAGCGGATCATCGTTCGTCCGCTCCCGGATCTTCTCCATCGCTCCGTAGAAGATGCGTTGTGCGACGGACTTTTTGCCGTCCCACATCATGGAGTTGACGAACTTCTCGACCAGGGTTGAATTGAACACCGGGTCAGCGATAACGTCGCGAACTTCTGCACGGCGCCGACGCATGGTTTACTTTTTGCCTCCCTTGGCTGGCGCGCCCTTCGCGCCCTTGGCCGCCTCGCCCGCCTTCGGGCGCTTGGCGCCGTATTTCGACCGGCCCTGCTTACGGTCCGCGACGCCCGAGGCATCCAGCGTTCCGCGCACAATGTGATACCGGACGCCGGGAAGATCCTTCACGCGGCCTCCGCGAATCAGCACGATCGAGTGCTCTTGGAGATTGTGGCCAACGCCGGGGATGTAGGTGGTCACCTCAATACCGTTGGTCAGACGAACACGCGCCACTTTCCGAAGGGCCGAGTTTGGCTTCTTGGGGGTCGTGGTATACACACGAGTGCAGACGCCCCGCTTTTGCGGGCAGGATTGCAGCGCAGGACTAGCCGTTTTGTACCGCGGAGGACGGCGTCCCTTACGCACAAGCTGGTTGAAAGTCGGCACGAACTTCTCCTCTAAGCTTTCGAACGAAAAATAAAAATCGAACCGTACATCAGGCCGAACTCAGCACGGCGGATCAAGATTGACCGGCTGGAGGCACTTCTCCACCCAGAGGTTGCCCGACAGTGACCGGATAGACCGGACTTTGGGCCCCTTTCCGAGGGTTTTCAAGAGGCGGAGTCAAAGGACTCGCCAAAACAGCGAGGGCATTGGACACGCCCATACCCGAAAACGGCGGCGAGCCGTCCAGGAAGCGGGGCGGGGCTCTCAGTTACACTACATCAATAGCGCGCACAGAGAGCGGCACACTTCTCGCCAAACTCTACTAGTATGCGATGCAGAGCAGGAATTGTAAAGGGGAATTTGGCTTCGGTTCGCCAATAGATCCTTCGGACCCTATCTTTATATTCGTCTTCCCTTCGATATCGGCTATTGTTCCCTACCAAACGTGACGATACACTGTAATCCGCACACGCTTCTGAACGTGCCATAACCCACATGTAGGGCGGAGGAGACACATATGAGAAAACTTCTGATCGGCCTCGCGTTTTGCGCCTTGGTGGCGCAAGCCCAGACATCCGCAGTCGACGGCTTTGTACGCCACAAGGAGTTCGCAGGCAAGGGGGACCGGCAGAAGGACATTCTCGTGGAACGCGACGTCAACCACGTTTTCCCGTACATTTTGACGAGCGCCGCTTGGACTACCACGTTTTATATAACGAATCTTGAAGATCATGAGATCACCGTCTTCTGCGAGTTCGTAGGAACCGATGGCGGCGACAAAGCCTTGAACTTCGACTTCGATTCCGAAAACCCCACCGCCGGTACAAAATCGGTGATTTCACCACTCGCCACTGCCAGCTTCAAAACAGTTAGCACCGCTTCCGCGCTCACCACGGCGTGGGCATATTGCTCGTCGGAACCTCGGACCGAGCGTTTTTCCGGTTATGCGCTGGTAAGGAATACGGCATCGAACGGGGCTATGCGAGACTTCGTAACGAATCTCCAGCCCGAGTCCGAGCCAGTCTTCTCGATTCCGTTCCTCCCAGCTGCTGACAATACGACCGGCCTCATCTTGTTGAATAATGCCACCGAGACGGACGCAGCGCTCGGCATATGGATGATCGACAACACAACCGGCAAACAAGTGGATGCCCGAACCCTGACCTTGAAGCCCGGAGCGCTGCGAGTTGTTGTTTTGAACGACAATTTTAAAGACGTCAAAGAGGGTACGGTTCGCGTGGCGCTCGTGGAAGGGACAAAATATGTTACCGGCATGGCGCTACGGACCAGCGCGGCTGGGTACGCCGCCCTCATGCCGTTGATGCCCAAAGAAGATCCGCCTCCCGCTCAGTAGCGGCTAGGCTTGCGGCGTGGCGAAGTACTCGTCAAAGACGCCGAGCACGTAGTTGATCATTTCTGGCGTCAGACCAGGATAGACTCCGACGAAGAATGTATCCCGCATGATGATGTCGGAGTTG
>JAFEAR010000181.1 GCA_018266335.1 Bdellovibrionales bacterium | reverse complement strand
GCCCGCCTGCTGTCCCCACCGCACGATCCCCGGATGGGCGTCGTCCCGTGCATAGCGCCGGCCGGCCAACGCGCGCACCTCGTGCGCCAGGGCGTCCTCCACGGCGCGCAAGCCTAACGGGATCAATGCTTGAATCATCGCGACGGTCACCGCATCCGGATCGATCGCGTCGCCCGGCACGGCACGGTGCGCCGGTTCCTGCGACTGGCTCTTCTGGTCTCGTCCTCGTACTCTTGGCATGGGTGGTGTCCTCGGTGTGAGCAGCGGAAATCCTGGCTAGGGATCGACGCTCGAAGATCGAGGCACCACCTGATTTTTCAACTAGATCTGGGACTCATCCTTAAATGGGCACGAAAAGGTACGATGACCAAGAATGACGCTGTCGAAAACGATTCGGCGCGGGAGGTCCGCTCCGAAATCCTAGATGCCACCACAGTGCTCGCTGCCTCCGTCGTGAAGGAGAAGGCGAGAAAGTCGACAGACCTCGGACTACTTGAAATACTGGAATCGACCGTGCTCCGAGTCGACGCCGCGGACAATGCTTGGGAGAAGGCCGCCGAAGCGATAGGAAAGCTCGCGACTTCGCGCGCTGAGTTGCGGATGATGACGCCATGACAATCAAGCTTCAAGCAATTCGACTTCAAGGATTCCGCGCGTACCTGGTCCAGCAGAACTTCGACTTACGACCTGGAAAAAGCCTCGCAGTGTTCGCGCCGAATGCGAAGGGAAAGTCGAGCCTTGTCGATGCAATCGAGGTGTTCTTCTCGGAGAGTGGAAGCCTCGTCAAACTAGGCGCGAAGAAGTCGGATACGAAGGCGGGGCCGGAGGCTCTTGAACACGTTCTCGCCGACAAGAAGAAGATCACGCCGACGGTCCAACTCGTGTTCCGTGATCCACCGGCCGCCGAGTTCGGTGACGAACGACCGATCCGACGCCCTTCGGCACCGCGCTGCAAGATTGCAACCGACATCTGGAGTAGGTGCAAGCACGACTTTGTCATCCGAGGACACGAGTTGCGCTCTTTCGTCGAAATACAGACACCAGAGGAGCGCTACGTGGAGGTGTCCAAGTGGTTCGGGCTGACTCCACTTGTCACTTCGCAGAAATGTCTTCGTACGTTGCGGAGGAAGGTCACGGAGCTGACCAATGATCAACGAGTGCTGCAGGCTCGAGCCACGGACATCTCTAAGGCAACAGGTGGTGCGGTAACTAGCCTTTCAGAATCGGACATCCTGAAGTGGGTCAACAGCGTATTGCTTCCGGCTCTCGACAAGACGATCACGTTGGATTCCCTGTCGGAGGTTGACCCAAGCTATCTGCGGATCAAGGAGCAGAAGAAGATCGAGGACGACGCACTTGGAGTAACCGCGCTAGATGAACTACTGACGGCAATCAGGTCTGTCGCGGAAGAAAAGGATGGACAGGTCATCGGCCATGCGTCGGTTTTCAGTGCCGCCCTACGCGCGCTCAAGACCTCTCAGCAGCTGGAGAGTAAAGAACGGGCTGCCGCTGAGAAAAGCGTGTTTGCGAACGTGTGGACCGAAGCTGAGAAGATCCTCCTAAATGAGAAGTTAGAGCTAGATCAATGCCCGGTTTGCGACACGTCCTTTGGGAGTACGAGGCACGGCACGCGCAGCGACCTCGCTATCTTCGTTGGTGCCAACCTCAAACTTGTCGCAGCCTACAAGGATGCGCTGACGGCGCTCGCGCGGTCTCGGAAGGTGGCTCAGGAGGCGCATGTTCAGCTGAAAACCGCGACACAGTCATTGCGCGGTCTGCTTAAGGCCGGCAAGTATGACGAAGTGTTGGTCGACCTTCAGCCTTACCTCTCGACCATCGACAGTTGGAAGATTGGAGATGCTTTTCCTGATGACGCGGCTGCGGTCCGGATACTGAAGGCCTTGGCTGACAAGGTGGCGGATACGGCGCGAGCAATTCGACAGCGCCAGGGTGAAGCCACCTTCGCGGGCGCCGTCGTGAAACTCAATGAACTGCGACGCATTGCGAACAGCATTCGTCAAGCAAAGCTGGAACGCGAGGAACTCCTTAAGATCAGCGAAGGACTCGAGGGCACTGTCCAACGGATCGACGAAGACATCGCTGCCCACGTCGCGACACTCCTAGGCGGGCTGCGGGATGAGATCAACAATGTGTTCGCAAAAATTCAGGGTCCGTCTGGCGTGGCGGTTACGGTTGGACTTGAACCTCCGGATCCAGAGGCGAAGGGGAAGCTAAAGCTTGGCCTGGTGATCGACTTTGCGGACAACCGAAAAAATGTCAATCCGTCGGGCTATCTGAGCGATTCTCAGGTGCACACAATCGCATTGAGCCTTCGACTTGCCGCCATCAAACTTTTCAACCCCTCGTTCCCATTCGTTGTTTTAGACGACATCGTCACGTCATATGATGCCGAACATCGGAAGGCACTTGCATCAATGATGGCCGAGGACTTTGCAGGCTTCCAATTCATCCTTGTCACGCACGATGAACGCTTCTTTCGGTACTTGAAGGACCAGATGCCAGCGGCGGACTGGATCTTCCGGCAAATTACTGCAATCGAGAAGGAGTTCGGTCCGAGATACATCGATCATAAAGTGGCAGACGAAGTCATCGAATCAAAGTTGGCGAAAGGAGAACACGCTGCAAACGAGATCCGACAAGCGGAGGAGGAGTGGCTTCTGGCGAAGGCTCGAGAGTTCGGCGTCAGTCTTCGGATTCGCGATGTCGATAAGCCCTACTCGTTCGAACGCAGTGAGGTCGCTGCGGGACTCGCCTCGTTCTTGAAGAACATCAAGGTCGAGACACCGGTTTTGCCCGGGTTCGCTAACCCTCTATGGACCAGTCTACAAGCAGGAGAGGTGGAAAACTTCGGGAGCCATTTTCAAGACAATCCGAACGCGAGCGCTTCAGTTGGAGATGAGCAAAAGCGCTGGGAGGAGTTCAAGAACTTCAGAAGCCTCTTCCGCTGTCAGTGCGGGAGTGCGCGATACAAGAGACCGAGGGTGGGAGTAACTAAGCCGCTATGCAATAAATGCGAGACTCCTTTCGCGTTCTCAACCAACCCTACAGAAACTCCGGGAGTCTCGACGTAGGTGATTGCACCCTACCTCTCGCTTGACTGCTGGCGGGCTCGCGGAGACGGCTGAAGCGCCTGAGGTGCGCCCCTGCCTAACGAGTTTTGGTGCTGACGGTCACGTTTTGTAGGCCGCTGCTTCTCGGCCACATTTTCTAAAGTTCCTGGATCACTTGCTGATGTTAATCGGGGCGCGCCGATCATCGTAGATTCGATTGTCTCCCCTTCCTGAGGCGTGACATGGCCTTGTACAAGTATCCGCAGTAGCTGAACACGAGCGATCACCAAGCCTTCGACACGGTCACCAGCCCAGGACACGCGACGCCACACTCGGGCATCTACCGTTGCGAGGGTTGCGGCAAAGAGATCGCGGCGAACGAGGGGTCCCCAATGCCGCCCCAGAATCATCACCAACACGCCACGGGACAGGGCGGTATCCGCTGGCGCCTGACCGTATACGCGCAGTGATCTTCCTCCACTTTGAAGGACTCCAGGGTTAGGCTTCTCTTAGCATCTCGCATTCCTTCGGCGCGGGACTGCGACGGGTGGACGACGAATGTCGGCGCTGCCGATTCCACCACATCTCGATATTCTCAAATAATGCGCTGCGGGGCGCCGCTGCGCGAGCGCCATGCACAACGCCTCGACTATAGGCGCCCGTTCGAGTGTGGTGGTGCATCGCCGAGCCGATCACGCGGCGCGCGGCGAGATCGCGCACCACGACACGGTGGAACCACCCCGCGCGCGATGTATGTGCGCTGTACATGATGGCGCTCGCTCACACGCGATGTCGCGCAGGAATCAGGCCGATGGCGAACTGGCGGTCGCGCAAATTCGGCACGATCGCATGCGCATGCCGCGCATAGGTCGTGGTGCGAGAGCGGCGTCGCCTTTCACGCCCAGCCGATCAAACTGCAACATCGTTGCGACGCATTTCTCGCTGCAGCGAATGTCGCGCGCACAGATCTTAGGATAAATAGTTCGTGCATGCGCGCACGGCTTTACGTCTGCCGACTGCGACGGTGAATCGCGCGGATGCGCACCGCCAGCTGCACGTTGACGGATCGGACACTCGGCACGTGTCCGCGCGACGCACAGTAGCCGGCTTCCGACGCCTAGAGCACTCTGTTCAGCGTCACGATCGTGTGCCATTGGCGCTGACGTTCGACAAACGTGCGATGAATGCGTGTCTCATCGGGATCCGTTGGCGAAGAAGGCTCGCGCTTCTCTTAGGATCCCGCGCTCCTCCTAGAGTTGCGGGACGTCGCGACGCACCTGACGGAGCTTTTCCTCCTGGCTCATCGACCGGGCGCGGCGAGCGATTCCCAGACTCGGTAGTGTGGGACTGGTGAACAGACGCCCCCACCATCGCAGCAGGACAGTACGGACCGCAGTTGCCGGGCAATGGTATTCGGGCTCCGGCTCCCCTTCACTCGTCGAACCGCTTCCCGCTCAAACTCCGTCGTGAAGTGCCGTCGGTCTTTCGTCGTCCCACATTTCCTCCCGAAGCTTGGTCGGGGCGTCAGAGCTGCCCACGAATTCG
>JAFEAR010000180.1 GCA_018266335.1 Bdellovibrionales bacterium | reverse complement strand
GCTGTGATTTCCTCTGACGTGTCCTCCCGCGACGACGGTGAGGGGGCACTTGACCATTGGGGCTGCGGCGACTGTCTGTGACTGCGCATACATCGTCTTCGTCTTGTGATGAAGACCCGCGTCACGTCGCCCTGGTCCAACCTGTTGACACAAGGGAGAACCATGTATTTTCAAGCCATTCAGAAGTTGGATGCCCTGTTTCTGGCAGTAATCTGCGCCGCCTCGATGGCGGTTCAGGCGTTCGGAGCGCCGCCAGCGGCCAAGCCCGATGCGCACGAACATGCCGAAGTCGGACCGCACAAGGGGGCACTGATCGAGTTGGGAGAAGAGGAATATCACGCCGAGTTCGTGTTGGACGAGAAGACGCACACGGTGTCAATCTACCTGATGGATGGAGCCGTCAAGAACTACGTCGCGATCCCGGCGAAAGAGATCACAGTCGCACTGAAGCATGATGGCAAGCCCGAGTCGTTCAAGATGAAGGCCAAGCCACAGAAGACCGATTCGGCGGGCTTGTCGTCGATGTTCACGCTGACGGACGAAGAGTTCGTCGATGACCTGCATCACAAGGGAAGTGATCCCCGATTGATGCTCAAGATCGATGGCAAGCCATTCTCGGCGAAGATCGAACTCGACCACAAGGACCACGACCACAAAGACGAGGCCAAACCCAAGCCCAAGAAATGACCGAACTGTCTCCGGTGAAAACCGGAACAGGCCCACTCGGCGGAGGAAGTCCGTCCAGACGTTGCCGCCGGGTGGGTTTCTATTTCTTTCACTCCTGCGAAGCAGGATCGAGGTTTCGGATGATGACCTATCAATTCTGGGTGACAGCGGGGTTGTTCACCGCCGCCGTGTTGTTCCTCGTGGTTGATGCTCCTGCCGCCACACGCAGCAATCGCAACATGCAAAAGGCCATGCAGCAGTTTCGGCAGCAGCAGGTCAAACAATACCAGGCCCAGCAGGCGGCAGCCGCAGCAAGCGCCAAGGCCCAAGCGGAAGAGGCAGCTCGCAGGGCCGAGATCCACCGCAAGGCGTCGCAGGCTCGCACCGAGAAGATCGAGGCCGAACGAACGGCCGCGCGTGAGCGTCGATTGGCAGAGCAGAAGGCCAAGGGGTCTCCCGAGGCCACCAGCGCGAAGAAGGATGACGGCAAGACCGGTTCGGCGAAGTGATTCGTTGAACGATTGTGCCACACACGATCCAGGCGGATCGGGCAGGGAGGCCCGTCCGCCGTGGAATGGTTTTCAAAGCAGACACAGTGGCCGACGCTCGGGCTGAGATGAGCGCGGACCACAGGCCGTGACAGACCAATGAGGTATACGTCCATGAAGGTCGGACTCAAACGCATCGCCATCGGCGCGGTGATTGTTGCCGCTTGCGGCGCGACGGCTGTTGCCACGCGACCACGCTGGCAGGGCTGGCTCGACCAGGTGCGAGGCGTCGGCAAAGTTGCCGCGTCCGAGGCCGATGAACACGCGGGTCACGACCACGGTGGGGGTGAGGCCAAGCCCGTGCTGACGCTGTCCGATCAAGCGAAAGAGAACCTCGGCTTGGAGATGGCCGAAATCCAACTGTCCGATTATTGGCGGACGATCCAGATTCCGGGAGTCGTCTCCGAGCAGCAGGGGCACAGCGAACGACGCATTCCCGCGACCGTCGCCGGAATTGTGACGAAGCTGTACATCTTTCCCGGCCAGTCCGTGCGGCCCGGCGATCCGTTGATGGATGTCCAGCCGACCAGCGAGTTGCTGACGGCTGCGCAGGCAGCGCTGTTGCGGACCTTGCAGGACATCGAACTGATCGACATTGAACTCAAGCGCATTACGCCTCTCGTCGAAAGCGGCGCACTTCCCGCAAAGAACAAGATTGAGAAGGAATACGAGCGGCGACGGCTCGAATCGCAGCAACTTGTCCAGACGCAGGAACTGTTGGTGCGGGGGCTGGCTCCCGACCAGATTGGCACGATCGTCGAGTCGAAGATTTTGATTCGGAAATTCACCGTGCGCGTCCCTGGCGGCAAGGTTCCGGCGATGGACGCGAAGGCTCTGCTGGAACTGCCGCGTCGCGGCGCACCGCGCATCATGATGGCCGCGCTGGTCCACGAAGTGTCCCCGGTGAAAGAACCGGAAGATCTCATCTACTCGGTTGAAAGCATCGATGTCTTTCCCGGCAAACTGGTGCAACCGGGGGACGTGCTGGTCGATCTGGCCCTGCATACGGAACTCAACATTGCCGGCCAGGCATTCGAGCGCGACTCGCCGCTGATCCTGCGCACGATGCAGGAGAAGTGGGGGGTGACGGCGACGTTTGAAACGGCAGACGGGACTCCGCTGACTCGCGACAACATGAAGATTCGCTACCTCGAAAGCACCGTCGATGGACTCAGCCGCATCCAGAAGTTTCACATTCCGCTCGTCAATCAAATCCTTCGCGAGACCACGAACGACGATGGCATCGCCTACCATGCCTGGCTCTTCCGGCCTGGTCAGCGCGTACGGTTATCGGTTCCCGTCGAGAAGCTGACCGAACGGATTGTCCTCCCCGCCGACGCGGTAATTCAGGAGGGGGCCGACGCCTACGTGTTTCGCACGAATGGCAAGCTGCTCGAACGAACCGCCGTCGTGCTGGAACATCTCGATGGTCGCACGGCGGTCATCAAGAATGACGGCACGTTGACTCCCGACTTCGATGTCGTCGCGAAGAACCATGCCTACCAATTGAACCTCGAATTGAAGAAGAAGCTGGGCGAAGGGGGCGGCGGGGGCGGCCACGAAGGACACAACCACTAGCCACGAATGAACGAAGACCCCTCATCCTCTCCCCGCAAAGTCGAGGCGAGGGGACCAGCAGCAACCTCGCGAGATGAATCGAAACCGACCATGAACAGCATGATCAAGTTTGCCCTGCACAACCGGATGTTGATCGTCTGCCTGGCGCTCATCACGTTGGTCGCGGGTTCGATGACGATGGCCAGCCTGCCGATCGACATCTTTCCGTCGCTGACCCGTCCGCGCGTGACCGTGATGACCGAGTGTCCCGGTCTGTCGCCCGAAGAGGTCGAAGCGTTGGTCACGATTCCGTTGGAAGTCGCCTTTAACGGCGCGACCGGCGTCGAGGCGGTCCGCAGCTCGTCGGGCATCGGTCTGTCGGTAATCTATGTCGAGTTCGGCTGGAACACGAACATCTACATCGCGAGGCAAATCGTCAACGAGCGCATCGCCATCGTGCGTGACCGGCTCCCAGAAACAGTGAAGCCGGAACTGGCTCCGATCTCGTCGATCATGGGGCAGATCGTCATGGTTGGCATGTACAGCAAAGACGGTTCGACGTCACCGATGGAAGTCCGCACTCTGGCCGACTGGGCCGTGCGGACCCGGTTGCTCACGATTCCCGGCGTGGCTCAGGTCATCACGATGGGGGGCGGACGCAAACAGTATCATGTCAAAGTCGATGCGGCGAAATTGCAGGCATTCGATGTCACGCTGGATGAAGTCGAGCAGGCGATGGCAGAGAGCAACCAAAATGCCACCGGCGGCTATCTCGAACGGGGTTCGCTGGAGTTTCTCGTCCGCGGCATTGGCCGGGTGCAGTCGATCAGCGATTTGGAGCAAACGGTCGTCAAGTCTCATGGCGACCGCTCCGTGCTGGTGCGCGACGTGGCGCGCGTCGTCGAGGGGCCGCAGATCAAACGGGGCGACTCGTCCGTGAACGGCCGGCCCGCCGTGGTGCTCACCATCGCCAAGCAGCCGACCGGCGACACGCGGTCTCTGACAGACAAGATCGTGCAGGCATTGCACGAACTCAAGCCGTCACTGCCAGCCGACATCGAAATCGAAACCGAATTGTATCAGCAGCGCGAGTTCATCGACCGAGGCATCCACAATGTGCTGGAGGCCCTGCGCGACGGGGCCGTGTTGGTCCTGATCATCCTGTTCCTGTTTCTGATGAATGTCCGCACGACACTCATCACGCTGACCGCCATTCCATTGTCGATCGTGATCACCGGGCTGGTGTTTCATTTCTTCGGTCAGTCGATCAACGTGATGACGCTCGGCGGGCTGGCCGTCGCGATGGGCGAGTTGGTCGATGACGCCATCGTTGATATCGAGAACGTCTTTCGGCGGCTGCATCTGAACGCGCGGCTGGCGCAACCCAAACCGTCGCTCGACGTGATCTATCACGCGAGCATCGAGGTGCGCGGTTGCATCGTGTTCGGCACGATGCTGGTGATTCTCGTCTTTCTGCCGCTCTTCGCGTTGTCGGGGGTCGAGGGCCGCCTGTTTGCTCCGCTGGGAGTGGCTTACATCGTGTCGATCCTCGCATCGCTATTGGTGTCACTGACCGTGACGCCCGTTCTTGGCAGTCTGTTGCTGGCGGGGCAGATCGAACGTCAGGGGAGGCAAGCCACCGCGAAAGCGATCGCCGGTGGTGGAACCGACGCCCATTCGGCCGATCCGCACGGAGGCGACAGCTTTCTACTCCGCATCTTGAAGCGGGCCGTCGCGCCGGTGATCCGCTTCAGCATGAATCCGTGGGGTCTGAAACTGATTCTGCTGGTCGTGTTCGCCGCCATCGCGGGGAGCGGTGTGCTCGTCGCGAGCCTTGGCACCGACTTCCTGCCGCCGTTCGATGAAGGAGCTGCACAGGTCAACATCACGCTGCCGCCGGGGTCGTCGCTGGAGACCTCAAACCGCGTCACACGAATGGTGGACAAGGCGTTCCGCAAACACATGGCGGCGGAAAAGAATGACGCGACACCAGTGGCGGGTCATGCGGCCAAGCCTTCGTTCCCGTTCAACGTATTCTCCAAAGCGGGTGGCGACGAAGCGCAAGATAGGTCGCTCATCAAAGCCCTCGTCCGCCGCAGCGGTCGGGCCGAGATGGACGAACACGCCGAAGGGGTCCATGTGACCGAGTACATCGTCAGCATCAACCCCAACAGCGGCGTCTCGCGTCAGGGAGCCTTGGCCATCCTGCGCAAAGACCTCGAATCGATCCCCGGCATCCAGTACGAGGCCGAACAGCCGCTGGCCCATCTGATCAGCCACATGCTCTCGGGCGTATCGGCTCAGATCGCGATCAAGGTTTACGGCGATGATCTCGACGTGTTGAGGAAGAAGGCCAACGAAATCAAGGCAGCCATCACCGGCATTCCGGGGCTGGCACCACCCGTTGTCGAGGCGCAGACGATGATTCCGCAGTTGCGGATCGAACTGAATCGCGAACAACTTGCCCTGTACGGGCTGACCCCCAAAGATGTCAATCAACTCGTCGAAACGGCCCTCTATGGCCGGACGGTCTCGGTCATTCTCGAGGGTTCACGGACGTTCGACCTCGTGGTGCGAATGGACGACGAATACCGCACCGATGTCGATGCCATCCGTCGGCTGGTGATCGGCCTGCCCGGAGGCGGACACATCCCGCTGGAAGCCGTGGCCCGCATCTACGACGGAGCCGGGCCGAACACGATCAGCCACGAACGGGCCAAACGCCGCATCACAATTCGGGGTAACACGACCGACCGCGACCTCGGCGGCGTCGTGGCCGACATTCAGGCGGCGGTGAAGCAGAAGGTGAAAATGCCGGAAGGATACTTCGTCGAATACGGCGGGCAGTTTGAAGCTCAGCAGGAGGCAACGCGATTGATCTCGATTCTGAGTCTGGTGTCGCTCGCCGGTGTGTTCCTGGTCCTCTACACGCAGTTCCCATCCACGAGGATCGTGCTGCAAATCATGCTCTCGCTGCCGATTGCGTTCGTCGGTGGAGTCGTCGCCCTCTGGCTGACGGGTCAAACGCTGACGGTCGCCGGCATGGTCGGTTTCATCTCGCTCGGCGGCATCGCGGCCCGCAACGGCATCTTGCTCGTCGCGCACTACGTGCATCTGATGAAGGAGGAGGGTGAGCAATTCACCACGTCGATGATTCTGCGAGGCAGCCTCGAACGTCTGGCCCCGGTCCTGATGACGGCCCTGACGGCGGGAATCGGCCTCGTCCCGCTGGTCCTCGGCGGTCAACAACCTGGCAAGGAGATTCTGTACCCCGTGGCCACGGTCATCCTCGGCGGCCTCATGACATCGACCGTTTGCGAATACATCGTCCACCCCGGCCTGTTCTGGCAATTCAGCGGCAACTCGGCCCGTAGGCTTGCAGGACAAACGGCGGCAGAACAGTCGGAAGCACATTGATTCGAGACGGCATGACGACCTCGCGCGGGCGAGCACATCGATCATGCCAAGTTTGGAGATGGGTGACGAGGATTGGAGTTCTTCATCATCACGCTGGTTGAAACCCAAGGAAGTTATCTCTGGAAAGGATTCGTTATGTCACTTCGATTTCGTCATGTCAGTTTTGCAATGATCGGTCTGTTGAGTCTGAGTCCGTTCGCCACGGTTAGTGCCCAACAGGTCACCACTGTACGGCCCCCGTCTGCCAGCCAGGCGGAGGTGACGCTGGAGCAGGCCGCCTCCGAAGGAAAGTACACCTTTCTCGTGTTCTACAAGACCAACGACGCCGCGACGCAGACGATGGCTGCCACGTTGAAAGAAGGACTGGCCACCCGAGCCGATTCGGCCCGAGCAGCCTATGTGCAGGTGGGGCAACCGGCCGAGAAAGCATTGGTTGACCGGTTCGATGTCAGCCGCGCGCCGATGCCGATGACGATTGCCGTTGCTCCCAACGGAGCCATAACGGGGATGTTCGCCCAAAAACTGACGGCCGAGGGAATCGAGAACTCGTTCGTCACTCCGACGATGACGAAGTGCATGAAGTCGTTGCAGGCGGGCAAGCTGGTGTTCGTCTGCGTGCAGGGTTCCGCGAAGGCTCCCGCGCCGGCATCGCTCAAGGACTTTCAGGCCGATCCCCATTTTAAGGACCGGTTGGTGACGTTCTCACTGTTGGCGGCGGACCCTGCGGAAGAGAAATTTCTGAAGCAGATGCAGATCGACGCTGCGAAGACGACGGGGACGACGACTGTGTTGCTCGCGCCGCCGGGCGTGCTCGTGGGCAAGTTCGATGCGTTCACCTCGAAGGATGACATCGCCGCCGCACTCGCCAAGGCGGGCAAGTGCTGCGATGACCCGAACTGCAAGCATCATCAACCCGCACCGCGCACGACTGCGCAACCACCCGCTGTGCGGAGATAGGCAATTGGGGGCGTTTCGCGTTGTGGCACGCGCCTCTACCGACATTGGGCCAAGCCGGACGGTGGTGACTTGCCGTCATCTCACAGAACTCAAGGAAGAAAAGAATGAACCTCAGAACTCTCGTCTGGCGCGAGTTGAGCGAACGGCCGTCAGCCATGCTCACCAGCACGCTGGCCATTTTGTTGGGCGTGACGGCGCTCGTGGCCATTCGCCACGTCACCGTCTTTTCGGAACGCGAAGTCGGGACACAATTGCAATCGCTCGGCGCGAACGTGCTGGTGCTGCCCAAGGCCGCGACGTTGCAGGACTATTACTCGGCGGACCTTACCGCACAGACACTCCCCGAGTCACATGTGTCGAGCATCCTGCTTGCGAACCTGCCGGGCGTGGAACGATTATCTCCGAAGCTGTGTGTCTCAACCAAGATCGGGGATCGCGCGGTGACGCTGACAGGTATTCTGCCGCAGAGTGAGTTTCAGGCAAAGGCGGCTTGGCAGTCGGTTTCTCTGTTCAGCAACAAGCACGAGGGATGCGCGAAGGCGGCGTGTGGGCCGAAGACCTACGATGCCGCTCCGGAATCACTCGCCACCCAACGGACGATCGACCAGTTGAAGGGAAACGAGGTGGTGATCGGAGCCGATGTCTCCGAGTTCGCGGACCTGCAAACCGGGCGGTCGATTGACCTGTTCGGCGAATCGTTGCAGGTCTTGGCCGTGCTGCCTCGCACCGGGACCGTTGATGACAGCCGCGTTTTCGCTCACCTGCACACGGTCCAGCGGATGACGAACGCGGGCGAAGTCGTCAACGCCATCGAGGTCCTGGGTTGCTGCGAGGACGCTGCCGGGGGACTCGTGC
>JAFEAR010000017.1 GCA_018266335.1 Bdellovibrionales bacterium | reverse complement strand
CCTTCACTCGGGTGCCCGGCGCCCGGTGGAAAGGACGCAGGAGGTCATCAAAGGTATTCACTTCAAAACCACTGCCGTTGTCCTGCACGTGAAGGCGCACGAAGCCCGGATGTTCCGGATCGAGGTCCATAAAAATTTCGATCGAAGGCACAACGTTGGCGCGGCGATACTTCAGAGCATTGCCAATAAGATTCCGCATCAGGGTGGCGAGCTGGCGTGGGTCGCCCTTAATTTCGCCGAGTTCACCCACGCGTAAGCGTGCACCCGTCTCGTGGATTGAACGCGAGAGAACGTCGATGACTTCCTCCATGAGTTCGTTCAAATCAACTTTTTTAAATTCCGTGGCTGAGGGAGCGCTGCGGGCGAGATCGAGCAGATCATTCACCATGGTGAGGCCTACCTCCGCGTTTTCGCGTACGCGCGGAATGACATCCTTCACTTCGTCCGGAGAAATGATGCCGCCAAAGGCTAGGGCGTCGGCGTAGGAAATAATGGTCGTTAGCGGCTCCTTAAGATCGTGAGCCGCAATGGCATTGAACATCTCGGCCTGTTCGCGTGATTCACGCAGCGCCCGCTGCATGAGATTGAACGACTCTACGAGTTCAGACATTTCATCGTGCTGGCCGGTAGGTTGAATATCTTTCACGAAGCGCCCGGAGCTGATGCGTTTCAATCCGAAAAGCACGTTGTAGAGCGGCTCGAGCAGAAACGTGTTCAGGAGGTAGGCTTTGCCCGCGATAACGAGCAGGGCGCAAACGAGCAGGGCGGACATGCCCCAGGTAATTTTCACGTAGAGGTCGTTGAGATTGGCGGACAAGCGATCGATCGATTTACCCAGATAATTAAGTAGGTCGCGTCCGCGTGCCTCGGTGAAGGCGTTCAGAAGCCGACTCGAATTATAGAGCGCCCAGCTGCGACGCCCTGCCTTGCCGGCGAACGAGGCGGCTAGGCTGTCGTGCACTTCGCTGAGTTGACGTTCGGATTCGACATAATCTTGAATGTAGCTCGAGAGCGTAGTGTCGCGGGGAGTGCCGCGGACGAGTTCTTGGGAGACCACCGTAATTCCCCGACGCGCTTCGCGTACACGCGTAAGTAGGTACGGTTGATTTTGTAGTTCCAGCAATGCCAGATCGCGAACCGCGCTGGTGCGAAGGTCCCGCAACTCCATAATTTCGCGGAAGATCATTCGTTGGGTAGAAATTTCGGCCTTCAATTGCCGGGTTTTAGGAATCACGATCAGGGCCATATACAAAAGGGGCAGCGAGAACAGCACCACAATTGCGAAGGGCGGAATAAGAATTTTGGTGGATAGTTTCATGGCTCTTTAACCGACGTATCCAGAGTAACGGCCAGCGGAGAGACGTGCTCGAGCGGCTCGCGTAGAACGAAATGATTAAAAAGTTTAAAGGGAGTATTGCGTAGTTTGGGGCGGCTGTGCACCCAACGCGTTTGTTCGTCGTAGAGCGCCGCAAGAGTGTTGCTCAATCGAACACTCATGGAAGAGCGGGCAAGAAACTTGACCAGATTTCGATCACTATGCGGCGATACGTATCGCTTTAAGAGTTCAACGGCCTGCGGATTGCTCGGTGGAAATTTCTTCTCCGCTTTCACCAGGCACTTGAGAAGTTTTTCTATGGCCGGCTGAAGTTTTTTGAGGCGCGATTTCTTTACCGCCAACATACCGGTTTCGGCGTAGACGGGGGTAGTGAGCACCGAAAATTTGCGCTCATCAAATTCGTCGAAGAGCTCGTCCATAATCGGTTGGCCAATCACCAACGCGTCGAGTTTATGCGCTTTGAATCGCTGAAGGTTGATGGCGCCATCGGTAACCGGCATGCGGTGAATTTTGGCAATACCTTCCGTGATGCCGACCAAGTCGAGGTACCACTCTCCGGCCGAGCTTTGCGTAAATCCCACGCTGCGACCGTTGAGGTCAGCCATTTTGCGAATGCCGAGGCTGCGGGGAGCGATGATGGCCATGTTGCGGGAGGAATTATAAATTTCCGCCAGCACGCCAATGTCGGCCGTGTCGCCATTCTCATTGGCTCCCGAAGTGGCGAGCACGAGCGGAGTTACAAAGGTTACGGCCAAATCGGCGCGATCGGCGGCCATTTCGCTCAATGTGTCGCGATTCACGACGGAGCGTCGATTCAATTGCAGGTTAAGGCCCTCCTGCCGAGGGCAGTCGGAGTCGGCGGCGGCGAACAACAGGTAGGCCGAAGGAGTATCCACGTAAGCAATGCGTAGGGTGGCCGTTGACTGAACAAAGGAAAAACGAGTGCATGCACCCACGCTCAATACGCTCATAGCGCAGAGAAGGCGGGATGCAGTTTTGGTCATGCGACCGCCGGCCGTTTGCAAATGCGGTAGCCTTCGTTGGGCACCGATTCGATGGAGAGGTGACAGTGACTAATTTTTTTACGTAGATTGCTAATGTGCGCATCGATGGTGCGATCCACTACGTTCACGCCCGAGCCCCAAACTTTGTCCAGCAGAGTGTCGCGCGAGAGAACCATATCGTAACTCTGACAGAGCAGCTTCAGTAAGCGGTACTCCTTAGGCGTGACTTCTACATGGTTCAGTGTGCCGTCGATGTCGATGTAGATACGTTGCTCGTCGAGATTAATGACGAGATCTTCGTGGCGTAGTTGATTCGTGGTGGGCGATGCTTCTTCGCTTCGCCGCAAGTGTGCCAGTACCCGCGCTTTCAGTTCTGTCGGATCGACCGGCTTAGTGATGTAATCCATAACGCCTAAATTGTAGGCGAGAACTTTGTTTGGCACATCACTCGCGGACGAGAGAATAATGGTCGGAATATTTTTGGTTTCATCGTCCGCCTTGAGCATGGAGAAAAACTTCAAACCATCTCCGTCCGGCAATGAAACATCGAGAATAATAAGATCGATTTTCTCCTTCGACAGCAGTTGCCGTCCCGATGCGAGATCGCCCGCGATAAGGACTTTAAACTCCTTGAGAACGCGGGGAATCAGGAACTGATAATCTTCGTGATCTTCGATACATAGAATTGTTTTCATGGCTGTTGGGAAAACTTCACACTCTCTTTAATGCAAGTCAATGAGTTCGATGGAGAATGATCTTCACGCGCTCAAGATGGGTGCAGAGGAGGGTTTATGATTGCTGCCAGCTATATGGGTTTTACGCCCGACACCGAAACTAGAAAAACTGTATCACAGAACATCGAGGAACTCTTAGATCGTGCGCCACTTGGTTCCGAATGTATGTTGCTGTTGAGGCAGATTGGACATTCCAAAGTTTTCCACGGTTTTGCACAAATGACGACTTCGTGGGGCACCCTAGTGATTCGGGCAGATGGACTTAAGCCGCAAGCGGTTGTGAAGGACATCACCCTGAAAGCTAAAAACTACCTCTTGTCACTCAAACCGAAGCTGGATTGACCACCACTTCTTCCTGAGTGGGCAGTTCGTCGAAGGGGGGGATTATGGAGACGATCGGAGTTAATAAGTTGCGGACTTTAGTGGGAGGCGCGGCCGAGCCGTCTCTCTCGATTTATGTACCGGCGCAGAAGAATCCGCGTCAGGCGGAATTGACGTGCCGACGGCTCATTGAACATGCTTCCGATTTGCTCCATAAATTTAATCCGCAACTAGACGTGCACGAATACATTGACCCTATCAAGGCATCCGTGCAACGGTTTACGGATATTCTCACCTTCGATGGACTGGCTATTTTCAAATCAAAAAGTTTCGAGGGAATTTATCGCACTCAGCAGGCCAGCCCGGAGCTGGTTTCGGTGACGAATCACTTCTATCTAAAACCTCTGCTCGAAATTCTTCCGCAATCGCGACAGTTCTACATACTGCGCTTAGCGGAAGGGATGGCGAAGCTTTACTTTGCCAACGCCGACCAACCCGTATTCGTTAAGGAGATCCGTAGCGGAGAAACTTTAGACGATGCGGGAGGCGCGCCCGTGATCGATATCGGTGAGCGCAAACGCATTTGGATGCCGTTCATTCGGGCTACCGAGCAGGTGTTGTGGCTGCGACTAAATGATCAGCCCGTTCCGGTGGTGGTGGTGGGGCCGCGTAAGTTGGTTTCGTTGTACCGGGCCATTAATCGTCATCCCCTGTTAGGTGGGTTGAAGCGTGACGATGACATTAGCAAAGAGTCGGCCCGTACGCTCCACGCGGCGGCCTGGCCAATTGCGAGGAATATTTTTGAAACTGAGATCGACCAATTTATTGGCCTCTACGAGCGTATGCGTCCCCTGGGTTTGACTTCCACTGACGTGGCAAAAATTGCGTCGGCGGCTAAAGAGGGGCGAGTAGATCAACTGCTCCTTGCTCGCGAGGCCGAAATTTGGGGCGATGTCGACTATGAGCAGGGGCTGCTTAACTCCGATAATCGCGCGCGGCATCGGCACGAAACCGAAATTCTCGACGAAATTGCTCAGGTAGTTTTGCGGCACAATGGAAACGTCCGTTTGACTTCTTTACCTCGGATGCCCAAATCTGCAGCGGTGGCCGCTATCTTCCGGGCATGACGTCGTCTAAAATCCTCCGTACGGGGGATGTGACGGGTGATTTACGCGATCGATTTTGGCACTTCGAATTCTCTGCTCGGTGCAGCGGAGTCCTCCCGGCTTCACTCCCCCATTCCCCTCGATCCCCATGCACGGGATGCTTCTATTTTTCGCAGCGTGATGTTCTTTCCGGACGGTCGTAGTTGTTTCTACGGTGCCGAAGCGGTGCAGGAGTTTGTAAAGCACGGGATGGAGGGGCGTTTGATTCGCTCCATCAAAAAATTTCTTCCCGTGCGTAGCTTTGTAGGCACGTACATCGACGAGCGCCCCATGAATCTTGAGGACATCATCGCCGTTTTTTTGGGCGAAATGCGCCGGCGGGCCAACGAGCATTTCCAGCGCGATGTCGACTCCGTAGTGCTCGGAAGGCCCGCTAAGTTCTCGTCCCTCGACGATGAAGATCGCTTTGCGGAATACCGACTCGATCGTGCGGCCCGCATTGCGGGCTTCAAAAATATTGAGTTTTGTCCGGAGCCTGTGGCAGCCGCCTATGAATTCAAACAACAGCTCGAAGTCGAGCGCACCGTTTTGGTGGCCGATTTTGGGGGTGGCACGAGCGATTTCACGGTCATCCGCATGGGCAAAGAGAACTTTCGGCCTTCCGATGTTTTAGCGGTGGGCGGAGTGGCGGTGGCCGGTGATGCCCTCGATGGGGCCGTCATGCGTCGTCGTATTGCGCGGCACTTTGGCGCGGGGGTTAAGTATAAGGTGCCCTTTGGTTCTAACGTCCTCACGATGCCCATTCATTTGATGGAGAAAATTTGTTCGCCGGCGGATATCTCGCTTTTGCGCGCCAAGGACACTCTGGAGTTCCTAAAGAATGTGCGCAGTGGGTCGCTCAGTGAATCGGATAAGCGCCAGATGGATTGTCTGTTCTTGCTGATTAATGAGCAGCTCGGTTTCGAACTCTTCGAAGAAATTGAGCGCACCAAACGGATGTTATCGGAACGTGAAATGGAAAAATTCGCCTTTACTAAGCTCGAAATCGATATTCACGAAACTATTTCGCGGGCCGAATTTGAAGACTACACCGAAGATGCCGTGCACCGCATTCTGCGCTCGCTGGATCAAACCATTCAGGACGCCGGCATTAAACATGGGGACGTTGATCTTATTTGCTCCACGGGTGGTACCGCTAAAGTGGGCGTGCTGCAACGAGCCCTGGAAACCCGCTTTGGTCCGGAGAAAGTTCGGGAGCACCGGCGCTTTCACTCGGTGGTCGAGGGACTCTCCCACCGAGCGCAAGAAACATTGCGCGCTTAGTGACTAACCATCGCCACGTACTTCAGTGACGAGTGCATTGTAGAGTAGGAGCAGATCGGCATTGGCTTTGCGGAGCCGGGACATGACTTTCTGCGTGATGCGGGCCATGATGGGAAAGGCCCACTGCGGATTTTTCTCTGCGAATTTATCGAAGGCGGGTTTGGCCAAAACCAGACATACGCAATCGCTCTCGGCAACGATCGTCGCCGAGCGTGCTTCGTTATCTAGCAGGCCTCCCTCGCCGAAGAAGGCGTGTTGATCGGCCGAAATCGTGGCCACGCGGTAAGTGTCGCCCGCCAGAGTGAGTTTGTTCACGCTCGCCGTTCCGCGCACGAGGAGGAAGAGGTCGCTACCGGACTTTCCCTCCTCCGTCATTTTGCTTCCCTTGGGGAAGGGGCGCTCCTCGGTAATGCTGGCGAGTTCGGCGAGGGCCGTGGCATTGCCTACGATATCCTGCAGTAATGTAACTTGGCGCAGCCAATCGATGCGTTGCTGCGTGCGCGGGTCCGCGGACTCAGACATGTTCGTCCGCTCCCCGGTCCCGTACCTTTTCGGTGCCCGTGCGAGTTTCAATCACCACGGCCGAGGCGCCCGCTGGAACCTTGTAGTCGGGCGCGGGGTTCAGCACCGGAGAATTGAAGCGCATTTCCTTAACGGCCTTCAAGTTTTGCACGAGGTGGTTCATGTCCGAAGTTTTTTGGGCCTGGCGCAGGGCACGCTCTTTGACCACGTGACTGTTGCCCGTGTTCTCTAAAATGCCAATGATCATCATGCCTGCGTGTTGTTTTTCGAGGTGTTGTTTCACCTGCGCATAAGGCTGTCCCACCAAGTCATGGGGAATGGCGAGCGTGTTGAGAATGGTGGGCGTGAGGGGATTGAGCAAATCAAAAATTACATTGGAGAGTCCGGTGCCGCCGGAGGCATTGGCGAGCAGCAGACGATTGTATTCACGCGAGTGAATCACTTCGCTAACCTGAGCAATGCGCATGTAGGGGTCCATGCTGGGGTCTAGCACCTCGGCGCTCACGGGCACGCCGCGCGCAATATGTGAGAGCAGCATGGCCGTCATAAGGGTACGGGCATCGGTTTCCTTCACGCTCGGAATTTGTCCACCGGGCATTTGGGCTCGGTCGGCGAGGAGCAAAATCTTGCGGGCCCGTTCGGGCACGGTGCGCCGCAAGAATACTTCCTGACTGTAATCTCCGATGACGATTTGAATTTCGTGCAGAGTGCGGTGAGCCTTGAGTCCCTCCACGAAGGCGGGCGAGAAGTTGCCGATGATCACTAACTGCGACACCTTAAGGTCCGGATTGAACTCTAGGATATGTTCGAGCAGTCGCTCCATATCCTCTTTAACGCCGCATACGACAAAGTGCTGATGAAGTTTATCCACGTTGATCTTGCTCCTCTCGCGATTGAGCACCTGTTCCAAAAAGTACGACGAAATTCGCGCCGTCAAAATTCCGATAGCCGCTACTCCGCAGAGCATCAGCAGGCCCGCCAACACGCGCCCTTCGGGTGTGACGGGGTAACGATCGCCGTACCCGACCGTCAAAAACGTAACGATACCCCACCACACGGCATCGCCGTAGCTGTGGATGTTGGCGTTGGGGTGAATCGATTCTGTGCGGTAAACGAGCCACGAAATCACCAGCCAGCAGCTCACCATAACGATGGCCGCTTTGGTGAGCGGTTCATCGGCGATGCGGCGGCGAAGTCGTTTAAAATTGTGGAGCATCGAGTGCCTTTTTTCGGCGCTCGATGGGAATGGCTTGAGTCAGTTATCCGTCAGCGCAGCGAGCAGCGAGCGGGCAATGTTCGCTTTGGGGCCGGGGCCGAATTTAACCGGACGGTGATCCGGACGTAGCACCCAAACTTGGTTGTTGGCGGCGTCGGGACCGAGTCCGGGCCAGACTGGATTCGCGATGAGGGCATCCACGTGTTTGTGGATCATCTTTTGGGTGGCGCGTTCGACGATGTCGTTTTCGGTGCCGGTTTCGGCCGCAAAGGCAATCACTCGTTGGTGGGGGGCACGTTGCGCCGACATTGCGGCCACCATGTCGGGCACGGGCTTGAGGGGAATGCGAATTTCGCCGGCGGTGGATAATTCCCCGCGCTCCATTTTCTTTTCCGGAGCAACCAGTTCGAAGTCGAGCACGGCGGCCGCAGAAAAGAATAGGTCGCAGTGGGGGAAGAGCGCGTCGAGCGCGGTGCGGTAGTCCGCGGGGCCCACATAATTGGTAACTTTGAACGTCGCGAAGTCCCGCGCCATTTCGGGGGTTACGGGGCCCAGGAGCACGGTCACTTCGGCGCCCATCTCACGGCAGGCCCGTGCGAGTTCCAGTCCCATAAGGCCCGAGGAACGATTTTGCACGTAGCGCACGGGGTCCATGGGGGAGCGCATGGGGCCCGCCGAAATCAGCACGCGCTTGCCGAGCAAGCTTTGGTTTTCTGTGGACAAAGTCTGCGGCCGGGCATCGAGAGCCGCGAATAAATCACGGTGTTCGGCAATGTGGCCTTCGCCCGTTTCGCCGCAGGCGACGAGTCCGGCAATGGGTCCTACCAAATGGTAACCGCGCTCGCGCAAAGTTTGGGCATTCTGTTGCACGGCCGGGTGGGCCCACATGGTGGGATTCATGGCCGGGGCTACAATCACCTCGCCGGTGAAGGCCAGCAGCTGGAGCGAGAGAAAGTCGTCCGCCAAGCCCATAGCGGCGCGCGCTAAAAAGTTTGCGGTCGCCCCGTAAATTACAAAGGCTTCGGCCCAGCGGGCCGTGGCAATGTGATCGGTAGAAAAGTGCGAGGCATCGAAAACATTTTCGCTCAGTACGGGCTGGCCCGAAAAAGTTTCGAGGGTGCGGGGCGTAACGAACTCGCGGGCGCTGCGGGTCAGGACGCAACGTACTTCGTGGCCGCGCGCAACCAACTCCTTAACGAAGTCGGCGCTGCGGTAGGCGGCAATGCTGCCGCAAATGCCAAGGCAAATTCTCATATTAACTCCCGAAAACCTTCACCTGGATTAGGTGATTTTTGGGTGGGCGTCGACGTCATTTCGGGCGTAGAATTTGTGGAATGAGTAAAAGTTTTGGAATGGGGCTGTGGCTAATCTCGGCCTTGGCCCTGGCGGAGGGACGTACGGTCATGAATCAAGGCAAAAAAGTCTCGCTCACGGATCTCCAATACAAGGTAACGCAGGAGGAGGGCACTGAGCCGCCCTTCCGCAACGAGTACTGGGACAATCACCGCGAGGGGATTTATGTGGACGTAGTCTCTGGAGAACCCCTGTTTAGTTCCAAGGATAAATATGATTCGGGCACGGGCTGGCCCAGCTTCACTCGGCCCATTAAACAAGATGCCGTCGTAACTCACGAGGACAAGTCGCTCGGCGAAACGCGCACCGAAGTGAAGAGTGCCAAGGCCCGCTCTCACTTGGGCCATGTGTTTCCCGATGGTCCCAAACCCACGGGCCTGCGCTATTGCATGAATTCCGCGTCGCTTAGATTTATCCCCGTCGCGGATTTGGACAAAGCTGGATACGGCGAATTTAAGTCGCTCTTCGCCAAGGCTGCCGACGAGCCCATGCAAGT
Organism: Bdellovibrionales bacterium; assembly: GCA_018266335.1. The sequence continues at coordinate 35,937 of JAFEAR010000017.1, read as the reverse complement.
GGCGCGCTTTGCTGCGGGTTGTTTCTGGGGTGTGGAGGAAAGCTTTCGCAAGCTGCCCGGTGTGGTTTCCACGCAAGTCGGTTACGAAGGCGGACACCAGGCCAAGCCTGCGTACGAAGAAGTCAGCAGCGGTCAAACGGGTCACGCCGAAACCGTCGAAATTCACTACGATCCTAAAAAGATTAGTTATGAAGAGCTCATGACTCATTTCTTCCGGATGCATGATCCCACCACGCTCAATGCGCAGGGGAACGACAAGGGTAGTCAGTATCGCTCGGCCATTTTTGTGGAGAACGAGGAGCAGCGCAAAGCCGCCGAAAAGATGGTGGCTAAGGTGGATAAGTCGGGCGCATGGAAGGCCAAGATTCGCACGAGCATTGAGCCCGCCGGAACCTTCTATCCGGCCGAGCCCGAGCATCAACGCTACCTGGTGAAACATCCGGGTGGCTACGACAACCACTACATTCGCAATCTGAAGTTCGAATAGCCAAGCACACTTGGCGGTGAAGTGTTGGGATTAACCCAATCTTCATCAATGCCTCCCCGGGGACCTGTTAACCTGGGGAGGTGTTAGCAAAGTTTTCCCACACCTATTCCCTAAAGAGTCGGCGCGGATTCGCGTTGATGCAGGTATTGGGCGCTGCGGCGCTCATGGGTGTTTTGGGAGGAACTGTTGCTTACCTGTCTACGCGTTCCGCGAACATGAGCTATAAAATGCGCGATAAGGGCGCATACTCAATTCTCAAAAGCCAATCTACGGCGTTGGACCAAGACCCAGGATTCTGGGTCACTCAACTTCGCAAGCAGGATGCAACGCTAGCGACCTGCCTCAACCCCAGTGCGGCCGGACCATGGACCGGATGTCCGGCCAGCATCACTACTACGGATACTCAGTTGCTGAGCATCAAGGGATCGGGCGTGTTGGGCACGGTTGCTTTGGTGGACATGCACGGAATTCCTATTGCGGGCACGGTGACGCAACCTTTGTATTTTGATTCCAACGCTCTCGATAAAGACGCCACGGCTTGTCCGGGTGGTACTAGTAATCCGGTTTGTCGATTCCAATCGGTTGGGTACATGGTTCGGCAAAATGCCGCCGGCGATCCGGGCAACGTGACCTTCGTCATTAAAGTCGAGCAAACGGCGCACACGAGAGTCGCCAATGCAACTCCCCTCGCGCCCATCTACAAACAGATTGTAGTGAATCAACTCTGGAAAAATCCTGCAGGGAATGGAGTGCCGGTGGGGGCCATCGTTGCGTATTCGGGCTCGGTGGCCACTCCGCCCACGGGATTCTTGGAGGCCAATGGGGCGGCGATTTCGGCCGTGACCTATCCGCAGCTCTGCGCGGTGCTAGGAACCACCTGGGGTGCGGCTTGCACCTTGCCTGATTTACGCGACCTATTTTTGCGAGGCGCCTCGGCCGCCAACGTGGCGGGCACGGTGCCTTACGTGCAAACTTTGCAGGGTGTGAGCAGTGTGCCGCGCGTGCTGGCAATCGGAAGCAAGCTTACGACCTCGGACGCCGGCGGACACGAGCATGGCTTGAGTGGAACGCTGGTCAGCGCATCAGTCACGGGAACGGCTACGGGGACGGTGAACGCTTCGGGTACCCTGGCGGGTGGTTGGGCGTCCAGTGCTATGGGCGGAGCGAACGCGGGGCCCGGATCGGATTGGCACATGCCCGCCACGGGCGCTTATGCGGACATTGCCGGGACGGTTACGGGAGTGGCGGTGCCTCCCATTCCTTTCACTCTCACCACGCCGTCGACTGGTTCAGGTACTTCGTCGGCTTCCGGGAACGCCGAAACTCGCCCGGTGAACATACCGGTCTACTACCTCATTAGGGCGGATTACTAACATGGGCACGGCAAGAAAAAATTCACGCGCCGGGGTATCAGTGGTCGAGGTCATTGTGGCATCGCTTGCCGTCACCGGTGTGGCCATGCTCGCGGCCAACGTTTCGAAGGGCGTTTCCATTAGTAACTTTAAGGTTCAGAGCGAAGCTACGCTATCTAACTTGCGCACGGTGGTGATTGCCATCAACAACGATCCTGTAAATTGGGTATCAACGCTCAAGAGCAATAATACGATCGTCAAAGATTGTTTGGCCAAAGTAGCTCCCTATAATTGTCCGGCTGCCGAAAGTGTTGGCACCGATGCCATTCTTCTCGCCGAAGTGACGGGCAAGGTGGTGAGTTCGGTAGATTTGTATGACCTAAACTCTATTCAATTTGCGGGCAAAACTGGCTCCGAAATTTATTTCGATGCTTCGGGACTGCCCTGTGTATCCGGTACGCCTACGACGGACTTGAAGTGCCGCTTTAAATCTACAGGCTACATGGTTCGCGCGGCCGTGATGCCGGGCTCGGTGTCATTCATTCGCAAGCTCGAACAAACCGCCCAAACTGTCACCAAAGACGTGCCAGTCATGCAGCCGCTTTACGAAAAAATCAACATTGGTCAGCTCTGGCGCACCTCGGCCGACAACGCTCCGGCCGTGGGAACCATTATGGCCTACGCGGGCGATCCGGCCGATGCGCTTCCGTCGGGCTATTTGCTCGCCGATGGTTCTTCGCTAGCGCAGGCGGATCATCCGCTGCTCTACGCCGCAATTGGTAACACTTGGGGGGCGGCCGGCGCAGGACAGTTCCTGTTGCCAAACCTTAATGGGCAATTCTTGCGAGGTGCTTCGGGTACAAACCCCTTTGCCACCGCACAGACGTCTGATTACGTTAGCCACGAACACACCGCTTCTTTTTCGGCGACGGGTTCGATGTCGGTTGGCTCGTTGACGATGACGGTGCCGTCGCAATCCTTTGGTGCTGCGCTGACTGGAGCTGCTCCTTGGTTTAACGCCGGGGGTCCTTACGATGGTCACTTAGGCTTCGGGGTGGCTAATAGTTTGACCACTTTTCCGGCGGGTGCGCAAAGTGCCGTGGCGGCCATTGGAGCCGGTTCCGCGACCGGCTCCATCACTACTCTCAATTCCATGGTGGTCTCTCCGTCCTTCGTGAACGCTGGGGGAACTGAAACGCGACCATCCAACGCAGCCGTTATATTTATCATAAAGGATGACGACTCATGAGATCGCGCAAAGGTTCTATTAGCGTTGCCGAACTCTTGGTGGCCTCGGGCATGGCCATTGGCGTGAGTTTGATTGTGGGTAAAGTGGCCCAAGATTTGGTCGGTACGCAGCGCAAAGCGGCGGATAGTTACTCTTCGCTTGAATTGCGCGACACGATTGCCAATCTTTCACGTGATCCAACCAAGTGGCTTGCTTTTCAGAATCGTGCTGACGAACTCAACGATGCGTCTGTGTTTTCGAACTGCTTAAAAAAGGGTGGGCCCTACTCCTGCCCTGCACACGACACGACTCTCGATTCCAAGTCCGATATCGTAGGCGAAGCGGGTGGGCGTGCCACTTTTGCAAATAATATTTACGTGCCCAATCGCACCGATTTAGCGCCTTCAGCTTTGGTAGCAACCGACTTTACTAAAATTGCGGGCACTCCGGCATCGCCTGTTTATTTGGATCGCGACGGTAAGACCTGTGCGGGCGCCACGAACCCGAAGTGTTTGCGCATGGTCACGGCCTACGTGATGCGACAGAATGCCACGACCAACAAAAATCCCGGCGCAATTTCGATTCTCATTAAGATGGAGCAAAATCCAGCCACCCTTGCGGCGAATCCGGATGCATTTAAAACCAGTTACAGTCGTATCAACGTAGGTACCCTGTGGAATGGCGGAATGACTGGCCCCATTCCGGTGGGGTCGATTATTCCATTTTCTGGGGTAGCCGCGCAAATTCCCGTGGGATTCTTACCGTGCAGTGGCGATTTGGTTTTACAAGCCACTTATCCGCAGCTTTACGACGTTATTAAAACTCGCTGGACGCCGCCGTCTGCGGCTGCGCCCGGTGTGGGACAATTCTACTTGCCCGACCTACGAGGAATGTATTTGCGGGGAATGGATTTTTCTAGTGGTGCTCCCATTGACCCCGATCGCGCGCTTCGTCCCTCGCAGCCTTATCAAGCGCAAGATATCCTCGCGCACGGCCATACGGCTCCGAATATCAACATGGGCTCGGCCAGTGGTTCGGGGTCGGGCAGTTTGACCGTTACGGGCGGGTCGCTGACTATCTCATTGGCCCCCTCCTTTGCGCATGGAGGCCTCTTTGGCAGCGGTTTTAGTATTTTCGATGGTGGTGGTGGTGGTCAGGCCACAATGCCGGCCCAACCAGTCAGTGGTGCGGCAAACATCTCGGGTGCAGCCAGCGGATCGGCTACGGGCGGAACTCTAACCATAGCTGGAGCGATTTCGAACACGGCTGTGTTGCTGCCCTCGAGCGCGGTGGCCCAAGAGATTCGCCCGCCCACGGCCTACGTTCACTACATTATTCGCGCTGACTATTAACACTTAGGGCTGCGGCAATGGCGCGTGCAATTGCATGCGGGGCAAAGCCGCGCGTGATCAAACGTTTGGTCCATTTGTTGCGAGCTTCGCGCTCGTCGCTCTGCAACTGCTTACGTAAAGTCGACGACTTCATTTGCTTGCGTACGAGTTCTCGAATTTGCTCGTCTTCGCTTAGTCCGAGGTGATCGTATGCGGCATCAATCATTTCCTTAGTCACCGCTACTTTTTCCGATCGCAATTTAGATTGAATCCATCGTGGTCCGTAACCCTTGTGAATGAACGCCCGCATGCGCGCTTCGGCGTAAGCATCGGCCTTAAAGAAGCCCGCTTCCTGCAACTCTTCAATCGCGGCGGCAATGCGATCCGGAGCATGTCCACGTTCGCGTAGTTTTTCTTCGAGTTGACTGCGTGAGTAATCGCGGCAGCTCAAAGTGCGCAGCAGAAAGGCCCGCGGATCCTCTTCGGGAGGCTCGTCGGAAGGCTTTCGTTTAGATCGCCAGAACGCCATATCCACCTCTTAGCTCATTTTTACGACTTTTTGATTAGTCGCCCTTACGGGGCTTCCCTAAAATGCAGGGTATGAACCAAATTTTTCCCACTCTCATCACCGAACGTCTCACGCTCGCTCCGCTCACCGAGGCGGATGCCGAAAGCATGTTTGAGTGGGCGAGCGACCCCGAAGTCACACGCTACGTAACTTGGCGTGCGCATTCTACGCCGGCCGATTCGCTGCTGTATATCCATCAGTGTTTGGCGCGTACGACATTGGTTGTGGGGCAAGTCTTTGTGGCGTGGGCCATTCGCGACCGCGCGGGTCGGGCTATGGGCTCGATTAGTTTTACGCAGGTCGGAGAAATTCAGGGGCAGATTGGTTTTGTTTTGCGTCGCGACCAGTGGGACCACGGTTACACCCGCGAAGCTTGCGAAGCCGTTATTGATTGGGCCTTTGATCGTCTGGTGGATATCGAGCGTATTCAGGGTCGCTGTCTGCCGCACAACATGGGTTCATGTCGTGTCTTCGAAAAAATCGGCATGAATTTCGAAGGTGTGAACTGCGCCATGGTGCGCGTGCAGAATAAGCCGGCCGATGTAGCGTGTTACGCCATTGTGCGCCGCCTGTGGGCAATTCGTAAGCAGGAGGGCATTTCGGGTAAGAGCTTAGAATCCGAAATGCCCGGCAGCTTTGTTTAAGTTTTTCTTAGCGATGGGTTTAGATAAAGCATGGGTTTAATGCGTTGCGTAATGTAGCTAAAATCCTTATATTTTATCCACATTCAGGACATTTTAAATAAGGAGTTCTTATGCAACGTAAAATCATCGCGCTCGTCTCTCTTTTTGCGGTCCACGGGGCCGTGGCTGCTAACTTGGAAGGCCTAGAAAACGTCGAAAAAAGTTTTTGCCAATCCATGCTCAGTGTGGAGCACGCTAACTGCGTTATCGATCACCTCACACTCGCTCCGAACTTAAAATCCGAGCAAGTGGTGGCCGCCGTGAAACAGTTCAACGAAAGAACTTCCGACAGCATCGTAACGGCGCAGGCGGTGGGTGGGCTCGACGATTCCGCTCCCATTTTTGCGGCTACGGATGCGATGTTCGCGCCGCTCGGACTCAAGGCGAACAAGTTGCCGGCGGAAATCGTAAGTAGCCAAGACGTGATGCTCGAACAACTCGACTACGAATCCACGCTTGCGACGGATGCTGGTCTTGCGTCGCGTATTTTTGTGGGCGGCACTATTTTCTCTAACCAGATCCGCCTAGAAAATGGCTACCTTGCCGTTTACGACGTGACCACGGGCGAAACGCTGGTGCTGTCGGCTGGCTACGAAGAGTAATTTTTTAGGTTTCCAGGAGAGCCAAAATCTCTGGTCCGTATTTTTCGGTCAGTTTGGGACCCATGCCGTTCACGGACAAAAGCTCGCCCGCATTCGTGGGCGAGGCCTCGACAATCGCGTTCAGCACGCGATCGCTGAGAATGCGAAAGGCCGGCAGCTTCTGCCGGCGCGCTTCGCTCAGGCGCCATTCTTTGAGCGCTCTCACTCGGCGTTCTGAAAGTTCGGGCGGCACGGTAGAGCTCGCTGCACGGCGGACAAGGGCGGTGCGCTCTTTTTTGGCGCGCTTGCTGGCTGTGGGAACCTGAATTTCGGGAATGCGCACGAGATCCGCGAGCGAGTCTACTTCGCTGCCCAGCGCGGTCACGTGCAGCACGCGGTAGGCAATTTTACGGCCGTCTTTTTCGAAGCTTTCGTCGCGCACGCGCAAGAGCTTGGCCTTTGCCAGGGCCGTAACGAAGTCTTCGAACACCCGACGATCGAGTTTAGAAAAATTTTCGCGATGCAATTTGCCGGCAGCGGTGCCTCCATCGGCCTGAATGGCGCTCAGAATACCGAGCATCGTGGCTTCTTCATTCTCATTGGGCGCGCGGAAGTGCCCCGCCGAGCTTTCTGCCGGTGCGCAAATATCGCAGAGCCCGCAGGGCTCACCGGAGTCTTCTTGATCGCCGAAGTGGCGCACCAGTTGCAACATGCGGCACGAAGTAGATTGCGCAAAGCGCGCTACGCGCTCGAGTTGTTCGGTGCGGTGTTTGAGTTGTTCGGTGTAGGGCTTTTCCCATGTGTCGTGTCCGCGGCGCACGTTGCCTTCGGGATCGACCTCCACGCCGCCGTGGATCCAGAGTTTTTCTAGCGATTTTTCAAAAACGTCACCGACGAGTTTGGTTTCTTCCATGATGTCGTTGCTCGATTGCGCCTCTTTCGTGGTGGCGCGAAAAATTTTGCGGAGGGCGGCGACGTCCGGATAATCGCGGTCCCGGAAAAATTCGTGCGTGTGCTTGTCGGCATAGGACCACATTAGAATTGCACGCGAAGGCAAACCATCGCGGCCTGCACGGCCAATTTCTTGGTAGTAGGCCTCTATACTCGAAGGCAGAGCGGTGTGAATGACGGTGCGCACGTTGGCCTTGTCGATGCCCATGCCAAAGGCAATGGTGGCCACGACCACTTCCAGCTCGCCATTCAGGAATCGGTTCTGCACGGCGTCGCGTTTTTCGGTCGGCAGGCCCGCATGGTAGGCGGCCACGGGCCGATGCTTGCGCAAGGTCTCCACTAGCGCTTCGGCCGCCTTGCGCGTGGGGGCGTACACAATGGCGGGGCGCCGCTCGTCGAGTGCTAGCAGGTTCGCCACGCTCTGGGCGCGGGCGTTGGGCGGAAGTTCCACTACTTCAATAGCAATGTTGGTGCGCCGAAAACCGTGAATAAAGCGCTCGGCCTTCTGTAGCCCGAGTTGTTCTAAGATGTCGTCCTGTACTGTGGGGGTTGCCGTAGCCGTAAGCGCTAGGACGGGTGCCGGACGCAGCGAGGGTAGGCGTGCACCCAGGCGGCGGTACTCGGGCCGAAAGTCGTGGCCCCACTGTGAAATGCAATGGGCTTCGTCCACCGCAATCAGGCTAGGGCTTCGCTTGGCCAGGAGTTCGGGAAAGCCCGGTACGGCCAGGCGCTCGGGAGCAATGAACAGGTAATCTAATTTGCCCGCCAAATAATCGTTACACACGGCGCGTGACGCCGCGCGCTCACGCCCAGCGTGAATTCGCTCGGCGCGGAAACCTAGTTTTTGGAGCTTGAGGACTTGGTCCTCCATAAGGGCAACGAGCGGACTAATCACCAGCGTGGTGCCGCCGCGGGCCAGACCCGGCAGCTGGTAACAGAGCGATTTGCCTGCCCCCGTGGGCATCACGAGCAGCGCGTCGCGACCTTCGAAGGCTGCGCAGCAAACGGCTTCTTGGAAAGGCCGGAAGGTCTCAAAGCCAAAACGCCGGTGGAGGAGCTCGTTTAGTTTTCTCGTCATTGTTTCCAAAATTGATATAGCAGAAATCATTCTCTGCGCCCTACAAGATCTGGGCCAGCGCCTATTCTCTTCCGCCGATTCGCGGGTACAATCTAGGACATGGATAAAAAAGATACGAGTTTTATGCGTTCGCTGTGCATGGGCCAAATTGAGGAAGACATCATTCTTCCCTTCCCGAAAATCAGCGACAGCGAAAAGGAAACTCTCAAGGGTGTGATTGACTCCCTAAGCAGCTGGCTCAAAAACCGCGACGGCGACTACCGCAAGTGGGACCGCGCGGGTGAACTGCCCAAGGAATTCCTCGAAGAAATGAAACAATTTGGTTTGTTCAGCCTGATTGTCCCCGAGGAATTCGGCGGCATGGGCTTTGGTAGCGCCGCCTACTCGCGGGCGCTTCAAGAACTGAGCAAGTACGATGGCTCCGTGGCCATTACGGCCGGCGCGCACAGTTCCATCGGTATGCGCGGTCTGTTGTTGTTCGGTACGCCCGAGCAAAAAGCCAAGTACATGCCCAAACTCGCCACGGGCGAAATGATTGCGGCCTTCTGCTTAACCGAGCCCGGCGCGGGCTCGGATGCGGCGTCCATCACCACGCGCGCCGTTAAAGATGGCGACGATTGGATTCTTACCGGCAACAAACTGTGGATCACGAACGGTGGCATTGCGCAGTTTTTCACTGTGTTCGCTAAAACGGGCGAGCCGAGTGAGCGCGGCAACATCACGGCCTTCATTGTTACGAGCGATATGCCCGGCGTGAGCGTGGGCCCGCACGAAGACAAAATGGGCCTGCGTGCGAGTTCCACCACCACGGTGAACTTCGATAAGGTTCGCGTTCCCGCCGCCAACGTCATGGGCGAAGTGGGCAAGGGCTTTAAAGTCTCCATGAAAATTCTCAACAGTGGTCGCACCGGTTTGGGGGGCGGCTCGGTGGGTGGCATGAAGTTCCTCATCGAGAGTGCGTCTAAACAGGCCAAAGAGCGCGTGCAGTTTGGCAAGCCCATCGCCGAGTTCGGTCTGATTAAACAAAAAATCGGCCACATGGTGGTGGAGTGTTACGCCACAGAGGCGGTGGTTAGTATGGTCGCTGGCCTTGTGGACCAAGGTTACGAGGACTACGCGGTCGAAGCGGCCATCAGCAAAGTGTTCTCGACCGAGGCGCTGTGGCGCACGGCCGACGAAGCCCTGCAAATTGCGGGCGGCAACGGCTACATGTGCGAGTTTCCGTACGAGCGCATCGTGCGTAACTGCCGTATTAACCGTATCTTCGAAGGCACGAACGACATCCTGCGCCTCTTCATTGCTCTAACGGCCATGAACGACGTGGGTGAGCAGCTCAAGGACGTAGCGGCTTCCGTGAAGGGTATTCTGAAGGATCCCATCAAGGGCTTCGGCGTGCTCTCCGAGTACGCGGCTAAACGCACCTTCGGCAATCGCGCCGGCGGCAAGTTCACCAAGCTCGATCCCGCCATCAAAGACCAGGCGAATCTCTTCGAAGAAGAAACCAAAGAACTCGCCACGGCGGCCGATCGTATTCTGCGCAAACACGGCAAGAACATTATCGGTAAGCAGTTCGCAACCAAGCGCTTGGCCGACATCATGATCGACCTCTTCGTGCATGCTTGCGTCCTCTCCCGCGTGAACCAATCCATCAAGGAAAACGGCGTAGAGAAGGCCAAGAAAGAAATCGAAATCCTAGAAGTCTTCTCGGGCCAAGTACGTCGCCGCGTGCGTTCGAACTTCGGTAAGATCGACAACAACGATGACGAGCTCATCAAGTCGCTCGCCGATCACGCCCTAGAAAACGAAAAATTCTACTGGGACACTTTATAAGTTAGGGGTGCCACCGAAACTCTCAGTGGTGCGGAGTTTTGCGCTTTTGTTTGGCGGTGTAGCTAGCTTTGCTTCCAGTTGCCATAAATTCTCCTTACGATCTGTGAAGTCTTAATCGGCTTCGCGTTGGAACCAAAAATAGATCGGCGTGATGGCGACTTTGATAAAGAGAATTTAAAGTTTTCTAAATTCGCTTTTGCAAGCCGTCCTTCAGCGGGCGGTAAACGTGGGCGCTTAGCTTCGGAACGAACTTGTATCGCTGCAATAATTTTTTTAGTGCAGCAGGATTTTCGCCGTCGGAGCTAAGCCACCTTTGTGCCCCTTCGTCCGTCAAAAAGAGCGGACTACGGTCGTGACCCGTTTGGGCCACGAAGGGCATGGGCTCATCCGTAAGTAGAGCAAAGGAGCGCACCACTTCGCCGGTCTCCGGGGATATCCATTCTTCCCATATGCCCGCGGCGGTCAGCAGCGGCGCAGAGTCGGACGCAAAGGCCACCATGTTGCCCGCCAGTTCGCCCCTGTAGATGGGTTCTACGAAGGACGTTGAACGAAGCCTTCTCGTCCACGCTGTCTAGGCGGGCATTGTAGGTGGCAAATTTAGGCCGGCGCTCCTTGGACCAACGGGGAAGTAGCGAAAATTGCATACATGGCGCGCGATTTTATCATAGCCTGCGCTATACTCGGGTCATGACCAAAATCCTTGGAATGCTCTCACTTATGTTCGCTTCTTCGCTTGCGGTGGCTGCGGCTAAGTCAGTGGATTGCATGAATTCTGACCAGGCTCTGGCCTGCGCTAAGCAGGTGGGGAGCTCCCTCAAAAAAGACGCCTTTTTAACCGCCCTTCTGGCGGCCGAGGTCAAGCGGTTGCCTCCTAGTTGGAGGTGCGCCGAGGCTTCGGACTGGCACATCGACTTCCTCGATGGTCAGCCCATCGCTAAGACGACTTTGGTTTGTTCGGGCCCCGAACAACACGTGAATGTAGATCTGGCCGGTTCTTTGCAGGCGAATTCGAGTGGCGTGTGGACGGCGCGTATTTTTTCGTTCGTAGAGCGCCCGGGCGAATAATTCCCTCGAGAAAGTGCATTTTTTACTTCGCATCGCGGCCCGTTTTGGCTACCTTGCGCGCATGCAAAAACTTCTGCTTTTCCTCCTCGGATTTATGTTTTCGGCTAGCAGTTGGGCGACGGCGGACTTTAGTGCGCTCCGCGATTATTTAAAGAACACACAAAGCTACGATCTCAATGGTGTGCGTGCACATGGGTTGCAGTTGCGGGGCGATAACTGCCTGATCGAAGTTTGGTCTGAGGCCACTTCAACGGGTGCGCCGCTAGCGCGCGCCGTGGTTAAGGTATTGAATCCCTCCACGCTCGAAGTAAAAACGGCCGCCTTCTGGCCTGCCCAAGATTTCGATTGCGCCGTAGAAACGGGCGCAGGTGTGACTTATCACTGCCAGGGACTAGTGTGCGAAGAAGCGGGTTGCGTTACCGAAAAATACGACCTGCGCATGACGCCCATCTTCGTAGCCGTGAACGATCAAAGCTGCTTTTTTAAATAGTCCTCTCGTGTAAACTGCCTTCATGCAGTTGCGCGCGGGATTTCTGCTTTTGGGTGTGCTTGCATCGTCGGCCGCCCGTGCGCTGGACATGTGCAAGTACATTGCGCCCGGCAGTCCCGCCGGCTGTAATCAGGTGAAGGTGAGCAGCGGTGGCTCGCTTCCGAGTCAAAGCTCGGCTCATCGTTTGAACCCCAGCGCGGTGCCTACGGTGAATTCGCCCTACGGTCTGGAAGCCATCGATAGCCTTCCGCCCAATACCGACTCTAAATCCAAATATAACTTCTCGCTGGTGAAGGGATTTAAGCAATTCGGCACGGGAATTTCGACCGACGGCGACGACAACTTTTTTACCCACAGCTACACGCTCGCCGCCCGCGATACGTATCTAGAGAAAAGCTACGAGTATATTTACAACCAGAACGATGCCGTTATTCGCACGCTTAACGCGGCCATTGCTATTCCGATTCCCGTGGGTGAGGTGGGTAAACTAGTGCAGCCGAGCGTTGGTTTGCTGGCGCGCTACAACGTACCTTTGCACCAATGGGGCGGCGGAGTGGGTTTAACGGCGGCCAGTAAGTTTTTGAGCGTGGGCGCGAGTTATTTGAATCAGCCGAACGAGTATGAGCGTACGCACATTCCGCTGCTCGTGATCATGGGTGGTCTGGGCGTAGACATGTTGCGGGTAGATTATGCGCGGCTCAATTATCTGAAAGGTTTTTTGCAGGACAAGCCCGTTACGCTTTGGACGGTGTCCCTTAACTGGCGGCACGTGATTGTGTTTGCGGGCCGGCGCTCGGGTCTCAACATCGAGAATATCGAAAAGGTTGATTACCTCTACGGCGTGCAGTGGCTCGTAAGTAGACACTTGGCGCTGGGGACCATGCTTAATTACATTCCCGGACGCCTCTCGCTGGGCGCGCAAGTGTTCTTATGACGATCAACGTGCCAGGCTTGTAGCGCTATTCGTACTCTGCTCCGAGGCTCGCGTTTTTTCCGAGACGCCTACATAATGAGCGCAGGGAGGAAATAAAATGGGCAAAGTTTTAAAATTATTTTTGGGCGCTGGTTTGGTAGCTTCGGTTGGTAGCTTGGCTGCGGAGCCAGCTGCGCAAAAGTGGGTCTGCAAGCAAAACAAATCCAAGACTAGTGAGCTGGTGAATAAAAAGCTTAAAGAACATCCGGAAGCGCGCAATCGTTCCGGCGACGACGGAGCCATTGAGAAAAGTTCACTCGAATCCTTTAACTTAACCATCTCACCGGATGGTGTGGTCTCGGGATCCGTTGATGGCTACGAAAAGTGGTCGGTGCCAAGCAGTAGTCGCGACTTCGATGTTACGGTGTCGAAAGTTAAGACGGGGCGTGAGGGAGGCTACAATGGTTTCTACATCAATGCCGATGGGTGGGATCATTTCAGCTATGGAGTGCGCTTATATCCAGAAACCAAAACGGCCAGTGTGCGCGAGTCTTTCGACTTCGACTGCGGTGGCAACGGTAGCTTAGGTTATGCCGTGTACGATTGTAAGGTAACGGACGCTTCGCTTTGATTCGCGCGCGCTAAAGTTATATGGGTGAGGTATGAGCAATGCCTCGCCCCAAAAAATCTATCGTTCTTCTCGACATAAAAGTGTCGGCGGCGTTTGCGCCGGTATCGCGCTCAACAAGGGCTGGTCCGTGTCGGCCACGCGTACGGTGGCCTTGCTGATTATGTCGCTGGCCGGAGTGGGGGTGTTTTTGTACCTCGCGTTGTGGATTGCATTGCCCTCGGCCAGCTCGGCCGGCGTGACCGAAGGTGGTGACCTGCCGCACGATCCCTTTCAACGCAGCCTTGCCGACCGCCGGGTAGCGGGCGTGTGCGGCGGCCTGGCCGAATTCTTAAAAATCGACTCCGCGTGGATTCGCTTTATTTATCTGCTTTCTTTGCTCTGTGGCGGTTTGGGTCTGGGCTCGTATTTTTACGCGTGGATGATTGTTCCGGCGCGTAAGTAATCTTCAATAGAAAAATCCGAAAATATCTGGCGTTAGCGCATTTATGTTATCGCTAAAAGACCATCGGGTAGTCAGACGTACAATGTCAGAGACGTTGGCATATCGATCATCGTATTTGGTTCGCTGCATCCAATAGACTACTTCATGAAAATAAAGGCCAGCTTGGTGAATGGGTGACAGGCGATCGGATTCGGGTGCGAGCCAAATTTGGTCCCGAAGAGCATTGGCGCAACCGATACGTTTGCCGAGGGCGTCAATTTTGTCTGCGTTCAGAAAATCGTCGTGGGCTGGGATGGATTCATTGGTTTGGGCCCAATTGAGTCGTTTAGAATGATCCAGAAAAGCCTTTACGAAGTTGGGGTCGCGAGTTTGTATGCGCGAAAGTGCGGCAGTTAGTTGGCCGGCGGCGGAAGTGTCGGACTCATTTTCAAAAAAAAATGGACGATGCACTCCCGAAAGCGATCTAATCTCCTGCCAAATAAATTGGTTGAAAAAGCCCGGCTTTGCAATCTGTTCCTTAGGAGAAGTGAGAGATCCTTCAAAGAAGTCGATTAAGAGAATTTCCTCGTTACGCAAAATAACGCAGTCTCCGCCGTTTCCTTTTTCGTGACCTGCGAATGCAGTGAAAGACATAAAAACACCTAAAAGAAATATTCGGTGGAGGGTAGTCATTTGATTTCTCGCTTTGCTTTGTGTTTTAGCGTGGATACCGGAAACATTTGAATGCAAGCCATGTAGACCTCCGATCCGGGAGTGGCTTCAAGTTCTTGGATCAGCATTTTTCTAAACTCCCGAATCATTCGCTTCGCCTTGGGAAGCATTTGCGGGGCAATGCATAGCGAGACCGATGAATAATCGCGTAGGTCGGCAGAAATTCTTTTTATCTGACGGCGAGCGATATCGATTTCGGCTAGATGACCGGCCACCAGAGCCGATGAGGGAACGTCTTCGCTAGTATTGGTGTTGAATTCGGTCTTAACGAATGAATTGCTAGCATCGCGCCGAATGAGCCCGCAGGCTTCCAAATGAGCAAGGCACTCCCGGGCTCGCTTTGGAGTTATTCCCAGGCGCATACCAATCCATTTTTGGTCGGATTTAAAATCGATGCTGTCCATAAGAGAAAGAATGGCAAAGTGTTCCCAGCTGCGCAAAACCCGTGCATAAACTGAGCCTGCAATTGTAGTTCTGGCTACTTCCGTTTGGGCGCTCTTCTTGACTCTGTCATTTTCAGCTCTGGAAAGATTAAAATTGTTGGTTAGACAATTTAGTGCCGCTGCAGGCAGAGGCCGTTTGTTTTTAAGAATTGCGGATAGGGATGAGGAGTGAATTCCCAAATCGCGAGCGAAAGCGCGCAGAGAGTAAGCCGGATTCTTCGCCTTTTTTGAACGATAGACATCGTTGAGTTTGGTTATGTAGTAAGGTGCTTCATTTTTCACTGCAACAAGTTCTGGTTGGGGGTAAATCTAGTCAAGGTTCAAATACTTTCAAGTTCTTTGCGTGGTGCGGCGTACGACTGCCGCGGATTTTATGCGACCGCTCAACTCACTTAGGTCGATTGGGATTAAACTTCTAAAAAGGGGGGGGGGAACTCTATGCAATTTGCACTTGGTCTTTTGTTGGCAATTTATTCTGCTGCGGCCTTGGCGACTGATGTCGAGCATGGACGGGGAGGCGACGCCAGCAGTGTAACGGAGGGCCGTTCTGCGGGAGATGAAACTTTCGAAAGTCTTTGCGGGGCATTGAGTTCAATCGAGCCGATTATTCTTAAGGGGCGGCAAAAGTTAACGAAGCTTTCGCAAAAAAATGTTCCCTATAATCGACAAATTTTGGAAAATCTCTGTCGCAATATTTCGCCAGTGGTGGAGAAGTTGAAGCACGATGCGGGGACCGACGAGTATCGGAATATGTTTGCCGAATACTGCCCGGGCGGGAAGCCAAGTCCGACTCTCGCTTTTTTGCCACGGCAGAGACAGTTCGAAAAGCTCCAGTCACTTCATTATGCGGTCCGAAATCTTGCCTTTTGGGGCGACCCGCAATTTTGGAAGAAGAGTTCCTATGAAGGTGGATTTCTTTCGCCGGCTGAATTGACCAAAATATACCGGCAGCACGAGGAGATCGAAAGAGTCGCCTACGTCGATTTTGCGAGTAATATTGACCAGCACGGGCAAGAGTTCTTCAAGTTTCGCGAACGCTATTGCTCTCGGGGAGTGAGGGCTGGAGAAGACTTGAGAGCAGACCTGGAAAAACTCATCGATGGCGCTTATCTTGGCGTCGTGTGGGGAGTCAGGGATGGTGAACATGAGCCCAAGCTCGTTTATGGATCCGCGGAGACTGAACAATTCCTCAAGATTCTGAATTTAAGTGTTCCTCTATTTCAGAAGGCACTCTGACGTTACGGTTAAGTTTGGGCAAAACAAGGCAAGCAGAAGGAAGATGGAGGCACAAAAAGATGCAGCCCAAATCGGCACATCAAATCCTTCTACTCGCCTTGGTTTGCCACTCCTGGAGTGCGTTCGCCGCGGATGGAGTTTGTGGTCCAGAAATTATTTCACTTTTAACGAATGCGCGCGTTCTTAAGGCCGGAGGGGTTGAAGTCGCTGATCGTAGGGATATCCTACAACGCATTTCCAAAATGAAGTCGCATCCCAATATTGGGTATTCGATTGGCGAAAGTCCCATGCAGCGGCGTGCGGCGGTGCTGGATTCTTCCCAAAAGGCGACTCCTGAAAACATTCGATCGTGGCGCGAGATCGCCGAAAACGATCCTAACGAATTAGTTCGAATGGCGGCTAATGAGAGAATTATTCAGAGTCATCCTCTGTTGTCGGATTTGGAAAATGTAAGGCCGGAGGTCCGCAGTGCTCTATTGCTAGATGGTGATCTCTATCAAAATGAAACGGTAAACGTTGAAGTTTTGCAGCGCTTAGTCGATGGCCGCAAATTTTATCCTAGTCTTGGGCGTAGCAACTTCGAGGTTATCCAAGGCGCCAAACTATTGCTGCGCAAGTATG
This sequence comes from Bdellovibrionales bacterium, assembly GCA_018266335.1. The sequence continues at coordinate 19,296 of JAFEAR010000017.1, read as the reverse complement.
GTCCGGTATCTTCGCGGCCGTCCTTGAGTCTGGCGCAGCAACAAGCGACCGATACCGAATTGCGCTCCAAGATGACCAATCATGAAAATCTTGGATATTCTACGCAACAAAACTCGGACGAGCGTCGCCGGGCGGTGTTGGATCCTGCTAAGACGGCAACGCCCGAAAACATAAAGTCGTGGCGAGACATTGCCGACACCGATCCGAGTGAATTTGTTAGAATCGCTGCTCGGCAGCGGCTGGATGATGTCGAAACGCGTTCGCGAATGTCCGAGCACAAACAAATTGGGTATTCGTCTGCGCAAAATCCTACGGAGCGGAGAGCAGCGGTGCTAGACCCTTCTAAAAAGGCAACACCCAAGAATTTAAAGTCGTGGCGCGAGATCGCAGAAAACGATCCCAACGAAATCGTTCGAATGGCGGCCAGACAGCGTATTATCGAGAGTCATCCGCTATTGCCAGACTTAAAGAATGTGGGCAAGGAGGTGCGAGATACTCTTTTGCTCGACACCAGCCTCTATGCAAATGGCAAGGTGAACGTGGCGAATCTGCAGTCTTTGGCTGCGGGAACTAAGCACTACACCGAATTTGGTACTATCAATTTGGAAGTTATCAATGCAGCAAAAATATTGCTGCGTAAGTATGGTCCGGTATCTTCGCGGCCGTCTTTGTCCTTCTCCCGGCAAAAGGCAAACCAGGCTAAGTTGCAAGCTAAAGTCACCGCACACGACAACATTGGATATTTTCCAATGCAAAATTCTGAAGAGCGGCGAGCCGCGGTATTAAACCCCTCTCTTGCTTCGACACCCGAGAACGTGAGCTCTTGGCGAGATATCGCAAAAAACGATCCAAATGCGTTCGTTCGGTTGGCGGCCCAGCAGCGTTTGGATGATGCTAAGGTGCGTTCGAAAATGTCGGCGCACGAAAATATTGGTTATTCCCCTGAACAAAATCCGGAAATGCGGCGGTCGGCAGTATTGGATCCAACAAAAAAGGCGACACCCGAAAATATTAAATCCTGGCGCGATATCGCAAAGAGCGATCCAAATGAATTCGTGCGAATGGCCGCTGAGCAGCGCCTGAATAGTGTGGGACGGTAGGTTGATATAGCAAACCCCATGCAACTTTTTGGAATCTACTGAGAGTGTCACTCTCTCAAACCACCTGAGACCACTTTGAAAAATGGCGGAGCGGCACCCCGCCACAGCGCTTAACGCGAAAGGGTTAAGGCTATCGGCAGCTTCCGGCTGCTCGGGTTGGAGTAAGCCTCCAACCTTTCCCAAAGTACAGCCCCATTCGGATTATGTCCACTTATTTTAGACCCCACGGATGGGCACAACTTGGGCACCCAGATTGAAGCGTGGAAGTAGAGATAACTTATCCGTTACCCCCTGCACTTCTACCCCTGCAAGCCTTACATAGCGCTGCATAGTTGATAGATCCCGCCATCCGCAGACTTTCATGACCTTGACCGCTTCGACACCTTGCCTAAGGAGTTGAGTCGCGAAACAAGCCCTCAGGGTATGAAAGCGAATCGACGGTAGACCCTGTTTTTCGCAAAAAATGCGAAGAACCTTGGCCTGCCGTCCATCCATCATTTCTGGGAATCTGGGGACTACGTAGGATTCGGAACTAGTCACCGCTCGTAAATCATCCAAGACCCCCATCAGCTCTTCGCTGATGGGGATGTCTCGCCAGTAACCGGCCTTAGTTGATTTAACGATGCCCGTAAAAGTCTGGTAGGACTTAGACACCCGGATGAGTTTGTTTTCGAGATCCAAGTCGCTCCACTCAAGAGCGTAGAGTTCTCCGGCTCGCATTCCCGTCAGTAGGGCAAGAGCCCATACGTGCCGCCAAGGGTGGCGTTCACGGGTTGCAACTTCAAGGAGTCTAACGATCTCTGTGTGACTAAGAATTTCTGGAACAAATTCAGCCGTCTTTTTTATCTTAAGTTCTGAGGTCGGTGATTTGGTTCCCGGGGGTACGTGACCGTAAGCAACGGCAAACTCAAAAAGGTCTCGAACCATTCTTCGAAATTTGGTGAGTTGGCTATTACTTATGTGACAGACTTTCATTCGACGGATTGTTTCGCCCAGCATGTAGCTCGAAAAATCCGAACTTGGAACATGAAGGTAAGGCCGTAACCACTTGCGCAGAGTTCCCCTGGCGTCAAAAACATATTTTGAGCCAATTTCATCTGTTGCGACCTGGGTATGGGCCAGATGTTTGATCCATACTGCAATAAGTCCTTCAATAGTCGCCCCCTTGATTTCCAGTTCTCGAACTCGTTCTTGGCAGGACCTAAGTAGAACTTTCCCCTGCGTAAGTGCACTCGTTTCGGAGGAAAATCCGCTCCTCACTCGAGTCACACGAATATTTCGATTACTGCTGCTTCTGACATCGCATTTGATCTGAAACTGCAAAGAGCCGTCCTTGCTGACGCAAGGAATGACTTTCATACTCATACTCTGAACCTCCCTATTTGAAAGGCAGGCCTTATTAGAAGATCCAAATCACTGATTCGAAATCTAAGAGATCGACCGAGCTTGTAGAAGCGGACTCGACCTTGGGATACCCAATTTCGAAGTACTCCAACAGAGGCGAGTCCGAGATAGTCGGCGGCTTCCTTTGCAGTTAACCATCTTGAGCTTTCAAAGAACAATTCGTTCGAAGTGACGTTATTGCCACTCTTTTTTGCGGAGCAATCAGAGACTACAGCAATACTGCTATTCGCTCTATAACGGATTGAATCTCGACTCATGTGGCTACCTCACTGAGTCATGTCGGCGAAACTGTTGCAGTCTCCGACAAGACTGCCGCCGAGCTTTAAACATACGGGTTGAAAAATACCGCGTTGGCCTGTTGGACCAACGGGACCTTGGGGACCACGGGCACCTACTGGGCCAGGGGCTGCATCTCCGCAGGGGCTCTTCGTGTCGCCAGGATCTCCGCCGGGACCACCAGGACCTCCATTGCCGCCGACTCCACCAGGTCCACCGAAGCCAGGGTTCACTGTGGGAATAACTTCAAAATCCTTCGGATTCAGTACCGCAACAAATACGCGAGCAGAGTCGCCGCCCTGAAGACCAATGTGGCCGATGTCGCCAGGCATACCTTGCGAACCTTGTCCGCCATTGCCAGGCTGACGAACACAAACAGGATGCGAGGGACAGTGACGCTCACATTCGGTACCAGACTCTCGTCCCGTTTCGGCTGGCATCCCTTTGGGACCCTTGCCTCCGGGATTTCCATTCACGCCGGGAGCACCTTGCCCGCCGTTTTGTCCGTTCGCGAAAATCTTTAAGCGCCCCGTCGCCGCTTGAGCCTTAATGGTTATGCTCCCGCCGCTTTGTCCGGGAGTGTTGTAGGGGGCGGCGTTACCAACGGGAGCTGAATCAATCGCCGTATTGTTGAGCGCGATAATTTCATTTACTTCGATACGAAGGTCGCTGCCTTGGGTGAGAAGTGTTGAATTCGGTAGCATCCAAAGTCGGTTGAACTCCGGGCCAACAGCATTTACGACCATGTTTCCATTCACAACAAAATCGATGGGAATTTGGGCTTCGATCGCTTCAGATTTAAAACCCGATGTCGTCGTTCGGCCAAGATGATATCGGTAGGAAGTTTTTGGCTGAACCGATCTATCGACATATTCGGCGATTGTAGATTCAAGGGTGATGATTTGAAGGGTCTCGCCGGTGACAAGATTCTCGCGCGAGATCACAAGCGAAGAGCTTGCTGGGTCGGGAGTCCACGCAAGGTGAACTTGATAGGCGTTGGGCGCATCAAGTTCTTCGAGTGTAGCCCGAGGCACAACGCTATCGGCCACTTGAAGAGTGGGCTTTTCAGGTGGCTTCTCGGCGGGCTTGGGGGTCGGACTTGCATTTGGATGCTCAACTTTTGGACTCTCACCCGCGTCAACCGGTGGATCATATGCGCATGCATAGAGCCCACCAGCCAAGCCTGCGACCGCCGCTAGCCCAATCACTTTCTTGAATTTCACATTTTGTTTTTCTGTTTTGTTTTTATATTCAGTTTTCACTGTAATTATTTTTCCTTCGTATTTTCCACCCCTCCTATTTTCCCTAACTCCCCTTCGATTCCGACAACCCTATCGACTGTCTCATAGACAGATACGAGAATCGTATAGAGAGGGTTGTCGGAATCGAGTTTGGGGAGTTCCTCGGGCCACTTAGGAGGGGTGGAAGTTCTGAATTCATTTACCTATTTGGTTTTGTTAGATACTTTTTAAATTGCCGGCCGTAATGGCCGCCAATTGGGTAGAAGTAAGAGTGCGAGTCTGACTTGAAGTTGAGCTGAGTAGTTCTATCCAGCTTTCAAATCCGATGACGCTCTTACCGCACCGAAGTGTCATGTTTGATAAGTCCTGGTCTTCGTCGCCGAGAATTGCTCGCGCCAGAAACACATCCTTGAAGTCTTGAACTCGGATCGCCTTAGGCGCAACAACTTGGTCGAAGTAGTCGCCAAAGTTGTCGGCCATGACACGCTCGGGAAATATGTAGAGGAGTCCATCGAACTGTGTCTCTTTTGCATAGAGATTCAGTTTCTCGCGGACCCGGTCTAGTTTCTTGCGTACGCGGTCTAGCTCAACAGCTACCCAGCGAAATCCTCCGGCTGACCAGATCGCCTCGCTCGTAGGAGACGGAATTCCCAAAATCATGTCCGGAAGCAATCCATCACGGTGGAAACTCTTGGGCAGAACTGAATCGGGAATTGGTTTTCGATGCATCTCCCAATCACGAATAACGAGAATCTCAGGCCGGGCCTTGTTGATACGAAAGTGAAGTTTGGCGCACAGGTCCTCGTGTCTAAGCTGCGTAATCGGAAATCCCTTTTGGTAGAAGAACTCGGTGCCGAGATCAGTGAAGGTACTGAGAACGCTTCTTGCCGTAGAAGTTTGTGCGAGTTGGCAGTGAACCGAAGGTCTACCGTCAATAGAGAGGCTCAGCTTGGTGACCAGTCCCTTTTGGGCGAGCAAATCTATACCCTCGCGCACCTTCCGTGAGTTCCTCCCGGTCATCCACGCCAAAGTTTTCGCCGAACAGGTGCCGTAGTTTGCAAGGTGTAAGAGAACTTCTTTGCTTTCGGTCCTAAGTGGATAGCGATGCTTCATTTAGTCGCCTCCGATTCAAGTTTCCCTTTGGTGGCGTTCTTGCGATCTGGCCTTTCGGTAATCTCTTTGTAACTCAGGAGTTGTTTAATAACAGCATCAAGGTCGGTAGGGTCATTTTTGGCGATCTTGATGAGCACTTTTCCGTACTTAGTTTTTTTGCGACGAAGAAGGTCGAAGTCCGGCTTTCCGCGCGAGAGCATAAACTCGACGCAGTCAGAGTGGGTCACTCGCCCATCACTAAAACCTTCGTTTGCGGTCTTCACCCATTCATCGAGTCGAGTACCGATTTCATCACTTACGTTTACATGAAGTTTCTTCATCGTGACTTCTCGGTGCGTGCACGGGAACTGCTCGCGGGTTCGGGAAGCGCAAGGTCCGGACTAAACGGGTTTGGGGGAAGGTCCCCAAAGCGCAGTCGTTCATCGGTTTGCTCGCGGACATCTTGAACCCGGCCTTGCACATGATCGTGAAGGAGGTACGAGGTTAATAGGCCAACTCCAAGACCAACCCCCGCACCGAGCAGGATATTTCTGGCTTGAATCTCGTTGTGAGGGCCGGAGTAAACCGCCGACCCCGTGTAAACACCAACGGCAAGTCCGCCGGCTCCCCCGAGTGCAAGGGAGCGTGGAAGGCTTGAGCAGGCGCTAATGGTTAATGGAAGCAGCAGTAGGCTGATGGTTTTCATTAGGTACGTTCTCCTTTTGAGAATCGGTGGATTGGTTGAATTCAAGGCGCGGGAATCGCAGTCTAAAAACGGCTGAGCCTTCGCCGACGGCATCAATACCGTGTGCGATAAATGCGAACCCTTGGCCTGTGGGTAAAAATTTCATAATTGCGGGTGGAGCGCGGAAGACCTCAACGTCACGGGCTGAGCCAGCGCCAGTTTTTTCGAAGTCATCGAGTTCCCCCTCTACACTTTGGGTAAGTTTGGTCTGGCGCTTTAGGCCAAAGGCTTTGCCCATACGGTCGGTAGAGTCGGGGTCGTAGGTACGAAGGACAATTTTCGTAGAAGCATTGTCCATGACGCGGCCTAGAAACCCCGTTGCATCGCTTTCGAGGTCAGAGATGCTTTGGTGACTAAAGTGCAAGGCGAGACCCGCTGATCTGGCCTTGGCGATGAGTTCCAGAAACGCCGGGCATACAAAACTCCCAAACTCATCCAAAAACACAGGACAAAACTCTGCCGATTCGCCACTCAAATGCTTTTGAGCTGCGGTAAAGGCTAAGTCATTGATGATGAGTCTCCCAAGTAGAGCTGCCGAGTCGGCATCAAGAAGGGCTTGAAGCCTAAAGTAAACAACTCGCTTGGCTTTGATGTCATCCGCGAGATTGATTGCTTCCTTGCCCGGTGACTTCTCCAGAATTTCTGGAAAGTGCCCGGTTGCGATCTGCTGGATTTGGTCTCTAAGTCCTGCCAGTTCCTCGAACTCTCTATCGGATAGTTTTGGAGTGCTCCCGTCGGTTGGAGAGATGATTCCGTTTAGAGTTTTTGCGGACTCAAGTGCATTTGCAATATCGCAGAAGGTGAAGGGCTTTTGCCTTCGGGCGAGTGCTTCAAAGATGCGAAACAGGACGCTTCGTGCTTTCGAGCGATAATAGGGCTCGCTCCAAACAAGGCTGTTGAAGAGTCGCTGCGCAGCCTCCATCCATGAGCCACTCCCAAGAGGATCGTAGGTGCAGGGGCTTGCCGCCGTCGATAAATCAAAGACCTTCAAACGATTCATTGCTGTGGCCTGAAGGAAATCCAGGAAACTCTTATCGCCCTTAGCATCTAGAATCACGATGGGATGCCCATGTTCAATGTCTTGTTTGAGTAGATTCAATACTACGCTCTCGGTTTTGCCTGAGCCCGTGGCCCCAAGAATGTGAACGTGCCGCGAGCGTACCCCATTCGGGAGGTAAATCGGTGCATCCATATCGAGATCGTGTCCAAGGTAAGCACTCGTTTGGCTTGCCACTCGAAGTGACTCGGGGACAGCCGAGAGCAGTTTTCTCTGCTCTCGAAGTCTCTTTGCCGCCTTAGAGAAGAATCCTAAATAGATTCCTAGCCCGCAGGTTGCGAGAGCCACCAGTCCAAGGAGAATCCGAGCTTTCAAATAGGCCCACTCTTCAGCGCTCATCGCGGCAACGACATTCTTTTGAAAGCCGAGTCCAAGCAGAACAACTCCGGCCACAAAGAGAGGATAAAGTGAAGTGTCTCCATGTGGAGTCTCAATTTTTGATCCCATCAACGTGCCTCCCCAAAATCGGAGAGCAGTTGAACGAGAAATTCGACGCCTGGCTTTAGCCCCAGCGCATTCTCGCGGTTTCGCTCGGCGCTCAAGTCACCCGAAAGTTCACTTTGAAGTCCGCTGAGCAAGGCTTTCAACAAGAATTGATTGAGGTCGCCTTTTCCGCCGCCAAGTCCCCCGATACCCGAGGCTCCGCTATGAGCACTTGCCGTAACGGCTCTCACCATGAGTCCTTCGAGTTTTTCGGCCTTGACGCCAAGAGTTCCATCAAGGGACAGTGCTTGCCCGTCCAATTGAATGGCGGTTTTGGCATCGCCCTTTGGCTTCAGAGTGTTGAAACGTATTTTGATTCGTTCAACGGAGCTATCGCCGCTCGCGTCACCAATGAGCGTGGCGCCGAACTTCGTCTTGCCCAGCGAGTAGTCAACAATTTGCGCAAATGCCGGAACTGTTTCAAAGGTTTCGAGCGAGTTCAAAAGACGTACTCTGACCAGAGTTCCCTTTGCTTTTGCGTTTAGTGAAGGATTTCCGATTCCACCCGGCTTTGCATTTGCAAAGTAGAGTATGTGAGCTTCCTGCTCCCCGTCGGTCTTTTGGTTTGCTGCGGTTTCTTCTGCGGGCTGCGAACTGTCTTTTGGCGTTTCTTGGCGAGTGCAGCGAGTGAGGAGCATGGCAAAGCCAATGCCCACAGCGAACACAATCATGGTGATGGTACCAAGTTTTAGAATTCTCTCTTTACTAAGCGAGGGCTTTTGCGAGCTTGGCAGTTGTTTGTCTGTGCAGAGTTCTAGAATCCAATTACTCATTTGATCCTCTCGGGACTAATGACAAGTTTGAGTGAGTCTCCGTCCTCGCGAGGAATTTCGAGGATCGTGGGTTTCTGATAGCTAAAGCCCGTGCGGGAGAATTGAAGTTCTGCCATGATGCTAGCCCCCGATTCGATTCTGCGCCGCTCGCTCCAGAGTTTCGAATGGGACGACCTACGGTTGCCTTGAGTCAACACGACCTTCTTCCAATCGGGTTCCACAACTGAATCGGAAAGGTTTGCGATGCGAAGTTTTAGAGTCAGATGGTCTCGCGTGGGTCCATTCACAATGGCCCGGATCAATTGTAGGTTCACGTGGTCTGAACTTACTGACTCGATCAAGGGAACTCGTGAAATCGCATTCGATTTCGAGACATCAAGTTTTGGCGCCTCACATCCATAAGATGTCGTCGGCGGCATGATCTGATTTGATTTTAGTGAATACGATTCGAACAGATTCTTTCCGAAATATACGATTAGGTTTGTTGCCTTATCGTCCTTGATGGCGCGTAGGACGAGGTTCTGTCCCATTTGACTCACTTGGAAATACCTGGGATCGCCAAGCGCCGCCTGTAGCGGCGGCTGCTTAAGACACAGCAGCGTAGAATTCCCGGGTTTTAGGATGAGCGAGGGCTCAGCGGCCCGACTTGGCTCGAAGGCTGAAAAGCACAGCATAAAGACTATTGCAGTAAGGCCTCCCTTGCCGCCGGAAATGCGGTGATAGACATTCGACTTTCGGAATTCGTCGCGCCCAAATCGCCCGGCCCGTGCCATGGCACTGATTCCGGTTCCCACTTTGGGGGTAACTGTATTGAGGAGGGCTTTTCCGGCACCGTAGATCACAGAGCCCGAGCCCGTAATTGCCCCTTCACAGAACTGCGAGAGCAGAAAAGGTGACATGACTAATCCGGCAACGAGGATCAGGTTCATCACCATGATGGTCATGAGGTTTTGGTCGTTTGCATACATGTCAGAAAATGGCAGGCTCCTTAGAAAGGCCGAGAGGATGGCCCAAATGATCGGCCAACAGCCAACAAGGACTAAGTTTTTGAACAGGTTCTTTGGAAGGTTGGCCGTAGCTTCAAAGAGATGTCCCAGGATCAACAGCGGTGCCGTCACTAGAAGTACAAGCCAGTAGAAGTGATAAAAGGCGACAATTCCAAAGCGTGCAAAATAGACCAGTACAAACGACGCCGTTACGCAGAAGCCCGTAATGATGTTTGCCTGGATGTCGCGCAGCACATTGATGCTAAGTGAAAAGCGCGACGCCTTTTCGGCCGCAGCCTTTAGCATCGAATCGAGCCCGCTCATGCTATCAATTGAAAGCGCAATCTCTTGCCCGACATCTCGAATCAAAGAACTGAGTGTTGGAAACGCCGCAAGTAATAGTGCTGTCATGACCAGCCGCTTGATGCGCGAGACAATTGCGCCGCTTAGACCTAAATCTTGGCTATAGGCAAAAAGAATAGACAACAAAAATAGAGGCAATAGCAGCATCTGTGCGATGTGGTCGGTTTGGTTGTAAAGTTTTTCCGCGATAGGTAAGAGGCGTTGATACTGTTCAACGTCGATATTCGGCGGTTCTATCATTTGATCTCCGTAAGTTTGATATGACTAGAAAATGGGCGAATGCCCGTTGAAGTTGTGGTGTAGTTATCGGACAGCGTCCTGAGGCGAGTGGCTTCATTGCTCGCCCCCTCTGCCACCATTTGCGAGAGAAGCGAAATAATTGTGGCTTGTGCCACTTGGTTTTGGCTCTGTAGAGCCACGAGCGATCCAACGCCCGAGGCGGTCATTTTGTCAGCAACCGCAGGTCCCGAGGTCAGTGCCTCAGATTCCATCTGCTTTCCCGATTCAAAGGGTGCCTTTGCCGAATCCGAAAGTTGCGACGCTAAACTCATTGCTCTGGCGATTTGTTGTTCGATCTCATCGGATTTCTCGGTTCGAAGTCGGGGAGGGAGCGTGTAGTAGATCGACGACAAACGCCGAACGGCTTCCCTCGGATCTTTCCACTTTCCGAAATCTTCGGTCCTAATGATTTCTTGAATTGTGGTGAGGCGGTGGATCGTGTCATCGATGCCTCGTAGTTCCTTATTGAGCATTTCAGTTTGGCTCCGTAGTTCGTTTAAGGTGTTGAGAGTGTTTGCGACGATTTCGGCGAGGAGCGGAAGGTCTCCACCGAAAAAGTCAGCATGGGCTTGGCGCGAAACTCCCAGCGCACATACAAGTCCGGCAGCAAGCAGAGGCTTCATCATGCGCTCACCTCTTGCACGAGTTCAGAGTTCGCTAATTCGAAGAGCTTTTGGCTCGGGTACAGCCGAAGTACCTGGCTGAACTTGGGAGTGTTGAGCAGAAATTCCGAGTAGTGATTCTTTTTGGATGCTACAGACAAAAATCTCGCTACATCGCAGTCGCTGAGATCAAGTGTTGCTTTGAGTGTTTCTGCCGCCGCAGCACCCTGAAGTAGAATCCGGTTGAACGAGTTCGTGATCACAAGCCTAGCAAAGGCATCGTCGCCGTAGTCGGCCAAATTTTGCGTGATCGACGCAATCCCCGCACCGTATTTTCGAAAGGTTCGGTACATTTCCTCTAAAAACCCTGAGGCCTGTGCAAAGAACTTCCAAACCTCATCAAACACGACAAGGGTTCGAGTGGCCCCTTTGGATTTGATCTCAGTCCAAATCCGATTGGTGAGCACAAGGATTGCGAGGCGCTGGAGGTGCGGATCGGATTCCAGATTTTTGAAATCAAATGCGCGCACCTTGGCGTCTAAAACCTCCTTGTCGATTTCTGTTGTTTTGAGTTCGTCCCATGCGGCGAAGGGTTTTAGCCAATGCGCAAGGTCGGCGTAGGCCCGCTCTTTGCGATCAGTAGCCTCCAAAATCAAGGTTTTGATTTTAAACGGGCTGCCCTCGCAGGTTTGCAGCAAGTCTTCAATTGCTACGCGGTGAGAGTGCGAGATGTGGGTGCCGGCTCCGCAAAGTGCTTCGATCAACGTCTTGCAGTAGCCGCTCGGTTTAAATCTCTCCTGGCGAAAACTCTCCACAATGAGTGAAGTAGCCGTTGCGGGACTTAATTCTAGGCATTTCCCTCCTAGGTGACCGACAAGTTTTCGGTACGAGCCGCCAACATCGAAAATCGAGATGGCGCCGTTTTCAAAGTCAGCCATGAACGAGGCCAGAATTGAGTTCATCAGGAATGACTTTCCCGATCCCGAAGCGCCGCACACGAACGCGTTGAAATTTAGGTTGGTGGGCGAGAAAAGGTTCAGGTGCGAGATCTCACCCGACCGCGAGAGAAACTTAAGGCTCCCCGGAGTTTGCTCGCGAGTGTAGTCCATAAGGATCGGCAGGCAGTGCGCTAGGTTTCCGGTAAGCATCGTGAGTTCCCGGGCGGGAAGCATCGGCTGGCCGGGTAGGTGGCTCTTGAGAACGGGCAATGTCCCGATTTCTTCAACATAGAGTCCGGCACCGGCATTGATGGACCCGTCTGAGGCGAGTGTTGCCATACGTGTTTCAAGACGAACTAGATTTTCGTCTCTCATGGTCACGCAGGCCGAAAGCGCCGCAAGAGGCTCTTTGCCGATGTTCATTCGAGTTAGAACGTCTTCAGCTGCCCCGAGTGTGGAGTCCGAGTCCATGTTGGATAGCTCATTGGCCTTATGGATCGAAAGCGCGTGGGAGACGCGGCGCCGAGTTTCAAATTCACGCCTGGTTTTCTTCTTGTCTGGTATGCGGATTTTAATTGAGAGAGTCAGCTCGTCGTTAAAGTCCGCAAGTCCCTGCAAAACCCCCGGCCACGTTGATTGAGGGCTATCAGTAAGGCTTGCGACCTTTAGGTAGTCCGGCCCTGCCCGGAGGTGGTCGCCCTCCCAGACAAGATCGGGAAGCTGATCGCCATCCTCGCAGGCGGCTCCCAAGGTTCGCGCCAAAATTTTGTCGAGGTCGCGTTGATGAAGTGGTTTGGGGCTCATGCCCAGGTCTTGAACCATCGTTAGGACGGGACCGGCCTTGTTGGCCTTTGAAGGGTTCTTCTCAATTAGGATGAGCCTCGACTTTAGTCCGGAGCTTGGAAAGAGTTGTGAAGCGTCAGCCTGGTTTGCCGACCTGATAAGTAGAAACTGGGCCTCGCTAAATTCCGGGAGCCGAGAGAGTCCTTCCTTCAGACGCTCCATTAAGGAGGCAGTTAGGGGACCCTCAAGGCCAAACTCCAATCGGTTGAGCGAGAGTAGGTTCAGTTCGTGGGCGGTTAAGAAATCTTTCTTGGTTAAGATTCCCTTAGCTCGCATTAAGAAAAATCCAGGCCCAGTGCATTCGAGGTCACACAGATTTTTGATGTTAGATAGTGGCCAGTTAATCATTCAGATTCTCCGTTTGTGGTCTGTAAAGTTGAAGGCCGAGGTAGATGTGAGGCTCGACAAGCCATTGCACTAGGAATCCTAGGTGGCCCGCCTTCTTTCCGATTGAAAGAATGCGCAGGCCCGCAAGAGTCCCGATGCCGACGCCCCACGAAAGGGAAATGGGCAAATGAAAGCTCGTGCAGATGAAGTTAGCTGCGGTCATCGCTCCAAAGGCTCCAAGGGTGTGAGTGACCTCAAAGCCCCAGAGCTGCGAGCGACGCAGATTGGCGGTGGGATTTGCAAGTATCATCAGCGCACCGTGCTTGAGATGAGCGACACAATGCTTTGCGCGGCGTAGATGATGATGCAGCCAAAGATTGAGTAGGTCAGATATTGTTTTGCGTTTTGCGACCCCATCAAAAACGCTCCTGCTGAAAACGCGAGCGAAATCCCGGCCAGTGTCGGAAGTAGCTGGGACAGCAGCACGGTTTGAATTCCCTTGAGGCTGGAATCCACCGATGCATTGGCGAGCGTTGGGGTTATTAAAAAAAGCGCTGCCAAATAGGCGCGCGGCCATATTTGTTTCAATTTGATCCTTTCTAAAAGTGCGCACGTGGCTTGCCGCGTGCGCTAAAGTAGGTTGCTAAGAAGTTTTTCGGGGTCCTATGTTTTGAAGTTTCTCCATGAGATCCTCCCAAGAAACGAGCTTTACGATTCTTCGTTTCGCGGCTGCGTAAACGTCGCCATCCCACTCGGCACTGCTGGCGCGTGAGTAGGGGACGGTCTTTCGTGGCTCGTTATAAAAACACTTTGGGCAAAGCAGCTCGTGGCCGTAGACCTCACATTGCGATGACTTGCATCGCGGACATTTGATTTTGTGCATCTCTGGTCAAGTGCTCCGGGTCAGTTGAGCCACAAGGTCTTCGCAGCGATCTCGGCCTCGGGGTTTTAGAAATTCCCTGAAGAGCCTACGTATCGATTTGAATTCTTTGTTGCAGAATACTCGGTGATATTTACAGCACGTGCACACAGCCTCGTTCACGCTGAGTTCAAGACTGTAGTTACCGCAGCGAAGACACTGACAGACTGTCATTTCTCACCTCGGCGCTGTTCGGTTTTTTGCTTTTGAATTCGTGCGCGATAAAGATCCGCACGAATAAGACTTACAAAGTCCATTCGTTCTCCGTTGTTTGGGGCGAGTGATCACACGCGAATTCTCGCGCCGCAATCGCCCTTGTGTTGGGTTGTTTTCCCTTGACCGGAGATGAGATCTTCAGGCACTAATAAATGCACTGAAGCTCTGATCCGCTTCTGGTTCTTAGATCGCTGAACTGTCGAAGGTGCTGCGATTTAGGTTCCACCGGGTCGGGGCTTTTTTATTTTCTAGTTATCCGTTCGAGCCGCCGGCGCCCGCATCAATTCCAACACCACCGCCATGCGATGTGCTTCGGCCATTTGATCCGCCAGCGTTCATCGATGTTTTTTGTGGTCCGTTGCCTTGTGGGGGGCGACCTGAACTTCCGCGGCCGGGATCTGCAAATGCGACTTGCGTTGCCATCAGCAGTCCGAGGATCGCGATGATTTTCTTGTTCATTTGAGTCTCTCCTTTCCTCTGGGATGAGATCTGTAGTTCGATAATTATTGTTGATGCAACAAGTTATTTTCATCTTGCTAACTATTTTCATTTTGAATATTGCCGTGGTCACGATGAATCGAAATGACCGGCCGGCAATTTCAATCCTGATACAAGAGAGCCGTCAGCGTAACTATAAGACTGCAAAGGATTATTGGAATGCTCACAAGGACGTTTTGAAGGTCAGTTACCCCCACTATTCAACTGTAGAAACGGGTACGGCCTTTCCCGACATCAAGCTCGCAATTGCCATTTCCAAAACTTTAAAAATCGAACTTCGGCACATTTGCCATGCCTGGGCAAAGGACAGCATGCCTGATCCTGAGACCAAAGCGTTCTTTGAGCCTATTCCGGGGCGCGAGGAAAAAGGAATTCCGAGTGCGATCAAAGCGCAGCTCGATGACTATTTCATCTTCACCGAAAATCACATCCCGTTTTTGAAAGCCCATCCGAAAGCGTGGGATGTGATGTCGTTCATTCTGGCGTTTGCTGAAGGACCTTGGCCGACGGAAGCGCAAGTTGAGGCGGCGCTTGGATTGAATGCAGAAATTTTGCAACCGATTCTTGAGTGGCTCCGCAATGAGGGCCTGGTTATTTCAAAGGATGGAAAGCTTTTAACTCGTCGCAAATTTTTTCACCTTCCGAACACCGAAGAGTTTCGCGAAATTCGAAACAGTAATTTCACAATCGCCTCACAAGATGTTGTTAGTAAAATCGCTGCAAGCGAGATCAAAGAGAAGGAAGCCTATCGCACCGTCTTCATGCGCAGGCTGACTCGTCATCAGGCTAACGAGATCTGCAATCACATCGACAATCTCATCGGGCATTTTGGAAACATGCCCGATACAGGCCAAGATTTTTACGCGCTCACTGTAGCATTCGGTTCGCGAGCTAAGTTCACTGGAGAGGAAGCATCATGAGAAAACTTACGATCCTCTTCGGACTCTTAGGATTTCTGATGAGTGGCTACTATGCTACTTGGCAGGCGAGCCTTCTCGACCGTGGTTTTAATGTGAGCAACATAGCGACCCTGATTGCCATAAGTGTCGCCTGCGCACTTATCTTCGAAGTTCCTTCGGGAATCTTTGCCGATAAATTGGGGCATAAGAAAGCTGTGCTTGTTGGGTACGGAATTTATGTGGTCGGATTTCTAGTTCCAAGCATCTCGCTTCATCCATTGAGTCTCGCCGTGACTGTGATTGTGGTCTCAATAGGAGAGGCCGTCATTGAAGGTGCAATGGATGCCTGGTGTTCTGATGTGCAGCGCGTGTCGTCGGGTAAAGTCACCAGCCACGCCTTTATGAGTTTTGATCAGTCGCAGCGAATTGGAATGGTTACGGGCGGCCTTGTTGTACCTGGTTTTATTGCCCATCTTGGGCATAACCTTCATGGAGGTTGGTTTGTTTATGCGATTATTGCCGCGGTCATTTTACTTTACGCTCTCCGAATCCCTGCGGGCGAGCCTAATAAGCGTGAGCACGCGTCGCATACGCTTGGAATCCTGGAACTCAAAGGGCACCTCGGCTCGAAGACTCTTCTGACTCTACTTGGTTGCTCATTCCTGTATGGTCTGAGCGATGGCGCTAACCAAACTGCGTTTTGGCCTCGCCTAAAAGAGATCGGCGTTTCAACGCCCATGATTCTTGGTTTCATCCAGTCGGGAATGAGTTTGTCGCGAGCGACCGGACTCTATTTCTGGAAGCGGACTCGCTTGGTTGAATCGATGCGCCTCCCGGCAATTGCGCTCATCGGATCGAGTATCTTTTTTATATTGTTCGCAGTCAGTTCGAATCCTTTATTTGCACTCCCGATTTGGTTCATGCGCATCTTGATTTTGTCGGCGTTCTTTTCAGCGCAACGGGGTTTAATTCAAAAAATTTACGGAAATTCAAAATGGCGGGCGACGATCACAAGTGCTGTGGCTACAACCTGTCAGCTTGGAACTATTACGCTTACATCGGCGATTGGCCTGGCAGGAAATCTTAGTGTCACGACAATTTGCTATGTAGGCGGAAGCCTTAGCTTAATTGCAGGAATGCTCTATCTGAGGTTTCGACCAGGGATTCACGTAGGTTGATCTTACGCATAAAATTAGTGTTGTTATGCAATGTAAGACGGTGTTTAACGCGCACAATGTCCAATGATGTTACCAAGGCCATGCGATTTACAAAGCACGATTGGAAGCTCATCTCGGAGTTTCTCCATGCCAACCCGATTTTTGATTTTTCGACTCTCGCTCGGACGGCCATACTCGCGTTCATTAGAGATCCCAAGATTACTCTTAAGGCGATTCCCCGGAGCGTTTCCCAAGAATTGGCCAACTCTGACCTAACTGAGGTTAAAAATGCAAACAGGTAAAGTAATTCCATTTCGGCGCATAACACTTGATCAGCTGGCTTTGAGTGACTCTATAAGCCCTGGTCCTATTGAAAAGAAGATGCGTCTAATTGTCTCCAAATTGCAAGGATCAACATATCGCGACACATTTGATTGGAGCGTATACGACAAGATCGCAGCTCGTTATGGCGACGAGCAACCTCGCGGCGGTGTTGTCTTTAACACGACCTTGAAGCTCGTAAATCATCACTCCAGTTGCACGAAGTGTCACTACGCGCTCGAACTTGATACCTATGGACGAGGATGCGTTCACAACTGCGTCTATTGTTACGCCAAGGAAATCATGACGCGACACGGTTATTGGAACGAGCCGATGCCGTTTCCCATCAACCTAGCTGAAGTTCGAAAGATTTTTTACACCGTATTCGAAACTCAAAAGAGTTCGAAGTGGCGCAGCATACTCGAAAAACGGGTTCCGATTAGGCTTGGCTCCATGTCAGATTCATTCATGTGGATGGATAAGAAGTACAAGGTGAGTCTCGAACTGCTCAAAATCCTCAAGTTCTATCGCTATCCGTATATTGTCTTCACTCGATCCGACCTCATTGCCACAGACGAGTATATCGACGTTCTGGATCGCGACCTGTGCTCGATTCAGTTTTCGATGTCAGGCGGCAATGAAAAGTTAACGCGCGCACTGGAACCGGGCGCGCCTGGAGTATTTAGGAGGCTTGAGGCTCTTAAGCGACTTGCTGAAGAAGGGTTCTGGACGACAGTACGGATCAACCCTCTCTTTCCGAACCGGCCCGACGGATACTTCACCGATCCAGAATCAATTCGCGCGCGCTTTGGATCAAAGGAAAATGCGCCGTCATTCGAATTGTTCGATTGGGACTTCATCTCCCAATTGAAAGAGTACCGAGTGCCAAGTCTTCTTGCAGGCATGGCGCGGCTTTCACCATTCGCCGTCCGCGCAATCAGCAAAGAGACCGGCATAGACTTTTCCGCCTTCTTCAAGCCAGAGCTTTTCTCTAAATCCTCAGACAGCAGATTTTCGGACAGTGAGATCGCTTTTTATTACAAACGCATCCAAGCCGAGTGCGTAAAGGCCGGTATTCGATTTAACACCTGTTACATCGGAAATGGGCAAAAGGATTATTACCAATACCAAACACTCTGGAGCAACAAGTCCGACTGCTGCGACGCCAGAGGAAATGTACAAGCTTTCCGAGCGTCGAGCCAAGAAGTGACTTGGGATGACCGAATGAAGCACGCTCCATGCAAGGAGAGCGCGGAATCGGCGAAACAGCAAGACGCGTTATTCGATGGGCAACAGGGCCCCTCGCGCAATCTCAATCTGGTAGTTTCAGAATGCCGAAATTAGGAAGAACTAAGACAATTCCCGGCCTTCATATTCAGTGGCCGTGGAGCCGACTTATCTTGAACGGGGAGAAAACGGTCGAAACCCGCTCCTATCCGATTCCGGAAAAATATTTAGGACAAGAACTCGCGGTCGTAGAAACTCGAGGCCCCTCCGGTAAAAAAAACGGAATCACGAAGGCCCATATCGTGGGCACGGTTACCTTTTCTCATGCAATCAGATATCGCACGCGCGCAGAGTGGGTAGCCGACCACACACGCCATCGCGTTCCAAGTGAGGATCTTCAGTTTTCCTTTTCTTCGTCTCAGCCCAAATGGGGATGGGTGGTGTCTAATGTGTCGTCGTTAGATATTGCCCTACCTCCTCCTCGGAAACGCGGAATTGTGTTCATTTCATCCTGCGTTTTGCCGCGTTGAATTAAGGCGTCAAAATCCTGTCCGCCTGAAATTATTGAGAAAACTGAAGGGGCATCATCGCGTCCGCTTTCGAAATCAACTGCCCGAACTTAGGCGTATAGAAATTCACCAGTTATCCGAAAGGTACAAGTATTCAAACGGGATTGCTAGGAATGTCTTTCCCAAAGCTGCACGAAGCTGCATTTCACGGGGGAAGAATGTCGAAGCCTGTTTACAAGAAGATCAAGCCACAAACTAATACCATTTTTCGTGGCGACAACCTGGCGATTATGAGCGCTCTACCAAATGAGTGCGTGGATCTTGTCTACATTGATCCTCCCTTTTTCACTCAAAGAGATTACAAAAACATCTGGGGCGACAGGGAGTCTGTACTAGATCTGGAGGAGGGACGTCTTGAAGGCTTCTTTGATACCAAAGATTTTTTTGAACGACATGTTCACAATGGAGAAAAAGGACTGTCCGCCTACCTCTCGTGGCTTAGAGCAAGATTAATTCAAATACACCGCATTCTAGCTCCAACAGGATCGTTTTATTGCCATTTAGACGATCACGCTGTTCACTATGTGAAAGTAATTCTGGATGAAATTTTTGGTTACAAGAATTTCCGTAGCGATATTGTTTGGAAGCGCAAAAACGGCTTGAATTCAGCCGGGAAAATTCGATCATTCGGCTCTACGTTCGACACTATTCTACTGTATTCGAAGTCCGATGATTTCCAATTCAATCCGCAGTACACAGAACTTGATCCGGACTATGTAAAAAAACATTACCGGCACGATGATGGTGACGGTAGAGGTCCGTATCAGTTAGCCCCTCTTATCGCACCCTCTGATTCGCCAACATTGAAATACAGCTTTATGGGATACAAAACGCCCGCTCGTGGGTGGCGTTGGACCGGTCTTGGCCCAAAGACTGTAGGAGAAGCGACTTCCGAATTGGTAGCTTAGGCAGCTACCGTTTTTTGATATTCCAAAGCAAACATTTTCGGAGTTTTGTTTTTTAGCGACGAGTGCGGACGCT
>JAFEAR010000179.1 GCA_018266335.1 Bdellovibrionales bacterium | reverse complement strand
TCAAAACGATGCGGTTCAGGCACAAAAACTCCTTCGTACCCTCAAAACTTTCGAGGAAGGTCATCCGCAAGCCTCGATCTTATTTATGTACGGGCATCGACATCAGCGCTCACTGGCATCCGTTGATGGTCTGATACTGGAAGAGGCACCAAATCTAGCCACCCACCTGTCAGACGAGATCGGGTTCTTTTCCATCGTTCGCAATTCCTCATCCACTCATCAAATCCAATGGTGCCCAGTAGCCCCAAGTCCCAAGCAATGTGTTCCGCAATAGCCCCACTGTGAAACTTGCGACGTACGGCTGGCTAGAGCCGACGCACTCGGATCTGGCAAGTCAGGGTCGCTATGGTGTAAAGCAAGAAAAACGGGTTTTCATTTCTTTCTGATCTGGCTTTGCTTTTTGGGTTGTTTTCCTGTCATAGCTGCAAGGCGCTTGGTAAGTAATTGCCGAAGTTCCCGCATGCTGTCATACTCGGGGCAGTTCCTGTGAGAGAGGTCGAAATGAATCTTGGTTTCCTTTTTGCGATAGAGAATGACTCGTTTCTTAAGTGCGTGGGCGTACCCGATCTCGTAGTAGACGCTCGGACGTTCTTTGCCACTGGAACGAGGACGCGAACTTCCTGGCATTACTCACGCCCGAAGTTCTCGCCGAACTGGAGGTCCCCGCATGAGCGATGGCGTCCTCCATGCTCCCGATGTAACGTTCTACGACTGCGGCAGGCGCCAGTACCGGATGGGAGCGCTACGAACGCCGGAAGGCATGTGGGTCACGTACTGCCGGAGTTGCATGAGCAGAATCCAACTCGGACTCAAGCAAAGAGGCCATCCATGAGAGGACGGCGGAACGAGCATTTCGGGACGTACGCCGGCGTCAGCAACGGCAACGAACGCGGAGAGTTCAAGGGCGAACTGGCGTACTGCGAGCTGTGGAAACGGTTCACGGTCAACAGCCAAACGGGATCAACCTTCATCACCAAGCACCACTATAAGAACTCGTCGTTCCGGGGTGCGAACGATGGTAATCCCAACTAAGCCGAAAGATTGCTCCACCGATCACAAAACGGAAGTCAAAGCGACGTTCTGGTGCGTGATCTGCAAAGACGGCTACTGCGACGAGTGCGCCCAAATAGCCGACTACGAATGCTACGGTAGCTGTCTGATGTCTGTTTCGGCTGAGGTGCGTTTTCACCGTGCGCTCAACCTTCACACTGGTTGGAGCAAGTGGGATTGTGATCCGGTTGGTTTCCCGTTGTTGAAGCAGATCCAAGATGGAACTAATAAGATCCTGCGTCGCAGTTTTCGCGATGGGCCTTGGAAACATAATTTCCATTTGGATTTCATCAACATGGACACCCATTCAAGCCTGCACGTTCCCAGATATTGATGAGCGTACGATCTTCATCGGGCTGACGCGCCGTCTGGTGGAGGAATTGTTAGTTACGTCAAAGACGACTGCGGCATCAGAGCCTGTAAGGGTTCTTATTGGATGTGATAATGCCGACCGTTCAGTTGACACGCTTGAAACTGTTCTGTTTCATCTGCAAGTGCAATTTCTTGTAGGACGCGAAGTAGGACATTATCTGTTCGGGCATATAGTGGAGTCGTCAGCAGTGTTTGAGTTCTCTGGTGCTGACGCGGAGGATCTTAATCAAAACTTGAACGCCCAACGGGACGAGTTAGCTGTGGACGCCTACTCTGTCAAAGCAATTTGCCAAAATCTCATAGAGGGGGATATAGGGGCTGAGTTAAGAGCGATTTTGCCGTCGAAGGCGGGTTTGACAGACGATCAACTTCTTACCCTGCTAGCGATCGCGACCACAGGGGTTTTTCTCCTGCATCTAAACCGCTCCGATTCATCAACGCTTACGTCGTGTCAAGGGAAGCACCCGCCATTGGTGCTCCGGCAGCACCGAATATTTGAAGCAATCGTTCGGTATCTGGGAGAGGGCGGAAAAGATCCGGAGACGATCTTAAGCCTTTACCCTCGAATTACGGAAGTGGTCGGGACTGCTTTGCCCGTCGAGGTGCGGATTCGTTGGAACGCTCAAGTCACATTTCTGGAGTCTATGGAAGGCAAGCAGTACTTGAAAATCATCTAAATTGAACGACGCGATCAAAAGTAGAGCCACGGCGTGATGTGCTGTGCCGCAGTGGGCGGCAGAAAGCCGGTGACTGTGATCCCAGAGGTACCATTTGCTACGGGGGACGACTTTGCTGGCGGGGGCTCCGGTTGGCGACACTAGGGATCTGAGGTTTGCTTGGGATATGGGTGGTGAGGGTGCTTGGTATTACCCAAAATTGCCCAAAAGGGCAGAAGTTTTCCCTGTAAGTTATTGAGTCTATTGATGTTATGATGGCGGTGAGGGTGGGATTCGAACCCACGGAACCCGTAAAGGTTCAACGGTTTTCGAGACCGCCCGATTCAACCGCTCTCGCACCTCACCGCGGCGGGTCTCTTCTTAGTGTAACCGATTGCCCGGTCTGAGGGGGCTCTAGTCGGGGCGGGAGCCTAGCTTTATTAGTTGCTCGGCGTGCTTCAGGGCTTCGGGCGTGAGGTGGGTGCCGGAGAGCATGCGGGCTAGTTCTCGCGTCCTCGTGTCGCCGTCCAGATGAGTGATGGTCGCGATGGTGCGGCCGTTCGATTCCTTCTTTTCCACTACGTAGTGGTGGTCGGCGTAGGCGGCTACTTGCGGGAGGTGGGTTACGCAGAGCACTTGCTCTGAGGCTGCTAACCGCTTCAAACGTTTGGCTACGGATTCCGCTGTCCGGCCGCCGATGCCGGCGTCGACTTCGTCGAATACTAGGGTCCGGGGGGTCGAGCTTGGGGAGTTGCGCGTGGGGCGGGCGGGTTTTGCGGGTTGGGTGGTGCAGGTCTTTAGAGCCAGGGCCAAACGGGAGAGTTCGCCGCCGGAGGCGATCTTATCCATGGGCTTGGGCTCTTCGCCGACGTTCGCGGACACCAGGAAGCGGATACGGTCGGTGCCGCGCGGGGTCCAGGCGCCGGTGGTGAATTCGATGCGGAAGATCGTCCCGGCCATGGCTAGGGAGGTTAGTTCCGATTCCACTGACTTTTCTAGAGTCTGGGCGGCGGATTGGCGGGCCGCCGAGAGTTTGTGGGCGGCCGCTTCATATTGGGTGGCGCGGGTGTCGCGCTCCTTTTCTAGCGCGGCGCGACGTTCGGCGGCGGTTTCCACGGAGTCGAGTTTGGCCTGGACGTCGGCTAGGAAGGTCAGGATGTCGTCTAGCGTGGGGCCGTATTTGCGCTTGAGTTTGTCGAGGGTCGCTAGGCGGGTTTCGACTTGTTCCAGGCGGGCGGGGTCGGCTTCCAGGCCGCCTAGGTAGCTGCTTAGGGAATGGGAGGTTTCGCTGAGCGCGATTTCGG
>JAFEAR010000178.1 GCA_018266335.1 Bdellovibrionales bacterium | reverse complement strand
TGTTGATCATGGTGGGCTTCGCGATGCGAGGCCTGCTCGGTTCCATCATCGACCGCGAAATCCGCGGCGTTCTGGAAGAGGAATGGGTGGCCGTCAAAGGCTACATGCGGATCGAGAACCGCCGCCCATCGTGGACCTTCGAACGCTATGATCCGGAAGAGCGCGAAATCATCGAGCGGTTGCGGAGCGGCGCGTTTATGGTGGCCGCCGAGGACGGAACCATCCTCGACATGTCATCGACGTACAAGTCGCTAGGTCCGGAAAAGCCCCCCGAAATTCAGGAAGCAATCCGCGCCAATCGTCCTTCCTGGATCGATCGCATGGACGACTATGGCTATCCCTACAAGCTTCGTGCCGGCGTGGTTTACGACCAACAGCACCGTCCTTACTATCTGGTGGTCGGCAAACCGGTCGCCGAGTATCAGAACACCGTCGATATCTTCACGCGGAACTACTTCGCCCTGATCCCGGTGGCACTGGTGGCAAGCGGCCTGCTGGGTTGGCTGCTTGCGCGGCGCGCGCTTCAACCTTTGAACGACGTAGCGGCGGCAGCCAAACACATGAGGGGCTCCAACTTGAAGGTGGAGATCCCGCTGCGCGGCGCCAACGATGAATTGGAACGCCTCATCGAATCGTTCAACGCCATGTCCGCGCGCCTGGCGTCGTCGTTCGAACAGATGCGCCAGTTTTCGACCGACGTGTCCCACGAGCTTCGCACGCCGTTAACTGCCATCCGCGGTCAGTTGGAAGTCGCGCTATTCACCGCCGAGACCACGGATCAGTATCGTGATGCGATGTTCAACGCCTTGCAGGACGTCGAGCAATTATCGAACATCGTGCGAGCCCTACTGTTGCTGTCGCAGGCCGAATCCGGCCAACTCGCCCTGCAGCTTTCTCCCCTTCGCATCGCCGCCGTTGTCGAAGACCTCGGAGAGCAATTTCAGCTTTCCGCCGAAGATCAGAAAGTCGACCTGACAATCCGCATCGACGACCCCGAAGCACTGGTACGCGCGGACCGCACCCAGATCGTTCGCCTGGTGACGAACCTCCTCTCGAACGCCGTCAAATACACGCAATCGGGAGGCAAAGTCGAGGTCCATCAGCGAAACGAAGGCGGCCACCTGGTTCTTTCGGTTCGTGACACCGGCATGGGGATTCCGCCGGAGAATCTGCCTCATATTTTCGATCGTTTCTATCGCGTCCGTCCCGCACATACCCACCCCGCCCAGGGTCTCGGCCTCGGGCTGAGCTTCGTGGATTGGATCGTCAAGGTCCATGACGGGCAAATCAATGTCGAGAGCGCCGTCGGCAAAGGAACGACATTTACGGTGCGGTTGCCGCTGGTCGACCCCGCTTCGATTCGCGCGTCCGACGCCAGCCATCATTCCACGGTTCCCGCGCCTCACCGCGGCGCCTGAATGAGGCGTAGACTGCTGTACAAGTGAAGATCACGAAAGAGCAGTACCCGAAGATTGCGGAAAGTTTGCCGGTACTGGCGTAGATTCCACTTTCCATCAAAGTGCATCCCGACGGGACGGCGCCCCAAAGAGCGGCCGGCAACAGTTTATCGGCAATGTCAGATTAAGTCCGGGGTAGTACACCTTAGTTTTGCGCTGTCTGGCGGCGGCCTTGATCCATCCGAAGACTTACTCGACCAGCTTCCGCTGCTTCTGATTGACTCTGCCGTAGCCACCTGCCGTGTGGTGCGCGCGTCGATGCAACTGCCGCGGCCCGTTATGTTTTTCGTTAGATGCGGTGCCACAAGGCATTGCCGCAAGCAGTCTACAAGATCCGTCGTATCGTGGCCTTTGTCCGCTTCGAGCGTGACGCGTTTCCGGCCACCTGGCAGTTGAGTAGCCATTGCCAGCACAGCCTCGCGTTCGGCGCGCCCGCTGGCCTCTGTTAGCGTGCGTTGATCGCGATACCGTGCCGGGTGTTCATCATTACATGCCTAAAAACGCCAGTCGCGACTCTTGCCCGTTCGACTTGTGATCAAGCTTTGCTTCCGGATCAGTGGCTACCGCCCTTCGGCCGGAAGCTCTTATTCGAGGCCCAGGCGTCGATCAGCGTGCCGTCCACCGTGAAGTGGCCGTACGAAAACTTCTTCAACGCACGAGCCTGTTCGACCGCTCACGGTTCTTCGAAACTAGTCCGACGAACCAGCCGAACAACACGTTGTATTCGAGCTGCTCTACAAGCATTCGCTCGCTGCAGATCGAGTAAAGCGCTCGCAGCAGCGCGCGAAGCAGCCGGTCTGGCGTAAACGTCCCTCTACGAAAGAGTTGCCAACACCCTGCTAGCTTGCCACTGCCTCGAGACTCTTCAACTTCGCGTTCAACGTCGTGCGCTTCAAACGCAGAATCTCCGCGGCCGCCTTCTTGTTGCCATTGGTCCGCTCCAACGCCTGCCGTATGATGTTGCGTTCGAAGTCGTTCACCACACGCTCGTAGTCCAGACCATCATCCGGCACCGACACCGTGGAAGACGGCACGTGGTCAGCGTTCGTCGTCCCAGGCATCGCCGTCACGTTCCGGAATTGCGCCGGAGAGGCAATCCGAAAGTCGTGCGGTTGCAGCCACTCGCGATCTCCGCTCAGCGCAACAGCCATCTCGACCGCGTTTTCCAACTGCCGAACATTGCCCGGCCAATGTTGCATGGTCAAGCGATCCATCGTTTCTTCGCCAATACGCTTTCCTGTGATCCCCTCTTGCGCGCAAACTTTTGAGAGGAAATGCTCCACCAACATCGGGATATCTTCGCGCCGTTCACGCAACGCCGGCAATTGTAGATTCACCGTATTCAATCGGTAATATAAATCCTCCCGAAATGTTCCTTCCCCGATTTTGTCCGGCAGACTCGCGTTGCAAGCAGCTACCAGCCGGAAATCAACCCGGATGCTCTCCGACGAACCCAGGCGCTGGATTTCGCGTTCCTGCAGCGTGCGCAGCAGCTTCGTCTGCACACCCAACGGCAAGTCCGCAATTTCATCCAGGAAAAGCGTAGAGCGGTTGGCTTCTTCAAACCGCCCGACTCTCAAATTCGCCGCCCCGGTAAATGCGCCTTTTGTATGACCGAACAGTTCGGCCTCGAGCAGGTTCTCCGGCAACGCGCTGCAATTGACTGCAATAAGTCTTTGCCCGGACCGCGCAGACGCCGCATGAATCGCCCGGGCCGCCATCTCCTTTCCCGTACCGGTCTCGCCGGTGATCAAAACGTTGCATTTCCGGCTCGCCACAAGCCGAATCACTTCCGCAACATTTTTCATAGCAGGACTCTTGCCAACCAGAAATCGCATCCATGCTTCCTCCGGTACTTCGCTGGCAGACCGCCGCAATTCGGCCGCAAGACACGCCAATTTATCGGACTCCGCTGCCGTTCCGAAACTGTCCGGGCCAAAATAGTGCCGCACACCCAATTGGATACAGCGAATCGCTTCTGAAGCGGTTCCCATGCGGTTCCGTACAATGACCGGAGTTCCCGAAGCAAGTCGCGCAGCCTCTTCAATGAGTGTTTCGAGACCGCAATCCTCAACCGGTGCGGTGATCACAATCGCGTCAAACATATGACGGGAAAGGGCGTCGCTCGCAGCGGCCCCGGACGTAACAAGGCGCAACGTCGCGCTCGGGAAAGAGAGGAGGCGGCGATCGTCGCCGGCGCTATCAATACTGGAAACCAGGAGGAGTTGCATAAGTGGCGAAACCTGGTCAGGAGTGGCATGATTTGGTCACCCCGGAACCTGCTCATCTATCGTCCTACTGGCGGCCGTCTCTAGAGGGAATTTTGGGCTATTCCCCTATTTTATTTGCACTTATCACAGCCCATTCCCCTAGGAATAGGACCCTCCAGGAGTAAGTGTAGATTGTGATTTCCTGATGCCTCCGAACCCTCAAGTTTGCCCGCATTTCCCGATATGACACCAGTAGGCAGTTCATCGCGGTGATCGCAAATCGACAGCAAGGAGGCTGAGATGCAGATTTTCGGAGTGAACCCAGTGGACAAGGCCGCGCAGGAATCGATGACCAGAGTCACGGGAGTCCAAGTTGCGGAAGTCCAAGGGCGCAAAGAACAACAGGAATTGATCCGAGCCGTCAAGTCAGTGAACGAAAGTGGCTTGATGGGCTCCGATCACGAATTAACGTTTTCGATGGATCGAAACGCCAAGCGAATGGTCGTGCGAATCGTGGATCGCAACACCCACGAGGTGATCATGCAGATTCCTGATCAGCAGGTGTTGCGAATGGCCGAAGAGTTACCTAAGTCATAGTCCCTCAAAACCGCAAACACGAGGGCTGGAGATAAGGATGCATCAAATCGCTTATTTGGAAAGCGAAGTACTTTCGGCAAGTCCGATTCGTCTGATCGAACTGTTGTATCGAGGGGCAATTGACGCCACTACGGCCGCCAAAATAGCTGCGGAACAGGGGAATGCGCTCGAACGGAGCCGTCACCTGAGCCGCAGCCACGCCATCTTAGTTGAGTTATCCCGCTCGCTGGACCACAGCGTCGGCGGTCAACTTAGTAGGGACCTGGTTGAGCTCTACGACTACATGCAGCGTCAGCTGACACACGCCAATCTGTCGCAACAGATTCAGCCGATTGAGGATGTTCACGCCGTGCTGACAAATCTACTAGAAGCTTGGCAGCAGGTCTCGTCAGTCACTGCGCCGCCGCCCGGGAAGGCGATGAGCAGCTACAATGGCATCGGCCAAGCTGGCGGCATCGACGCGGAAGTGTCCCGAGTCAATAGCCTCGGATAACCTCGCAATCCGCTCGCGCCGGGATTCCGAGCGCGATTGTCCCTCAGCTTCCGAACGTGCGTCGGTGCTGGTCAATGCGGGAGGGAGAGTTTCCGCAACCTCCCGTTTACCGAACACCGGACCGGCAAGCGATGTCCCAAATTCGCCACGTCTAGGTGTTACTTGGTCGCGGTCGTTTTGTCGCTCGAGTTCGACGTCGACTCCGCAAGGCTCCGCTGCAACACTTTGCCCAATCCCAACCCGCCATTCGCCGACATCAT
>JAFEAR010000177.1 GCA_018266335.1 Bdellovibrionales bacterium | reverse complement strand
GACCCGCTACGAAACAAATCCGGAAGTGTCTGGCATTGCCGTATTCCTGTCAGTGCCACGAACGATGCGAAATTCTACGCCTACAGCATGTGCGGCCCAGAATCGGACGCGGGAGATTCGCGACATGCTTTTGACGATGACAAACTGTTGCTCGATCCGTATGCCCGCTCGGTCTACTTTCCGAAGTCCTTTGATCGGTCTGCCGCACAACGGCCTGGCTCTAATCTGGGAAAGGCACCCCTCGGCCTGTTGATCGAGTGCCAATGCACCTTTGAATGGAATGACGACGCTCACATTCGGCATGAAGCGGATTTGATCATTTACGAAATGCACGTTCGCGGATTCACCCGGCATCCGAGTTCTGAGGTACCAGTGGCGCAGCGGGGGACGTTTGAGGGTGCGATCGCCAAGATTCCGCATTTGGTCGAATTGGGAATCACGGCTGTCGAACTGATGCCCGTGTTTCAGTTTGATCCGCAGGAAGGCAATTACTGGGGTTACATGCCACTGAACTTCTTTGCCCCGCATCACGCCTATTCGGTTTCACCGGATCATTGTGCTCAGCGAAGCGAATTCCGCAGGATGGTTCAGGCGCTGCACGCCGCCGGAATCGAGGTCATTCTGGATGTAGTTTTTAATCACACCTGCGAAGGCGATATCCACGGACCGATCTACAGCTTTAAGGGTATTGACAACTCGACCTATTACGTCGTTGCCGGGAACTCACCGAATCCATACCTCAATTTCAGTGGTTGTGGAAACACGCTCCAGACCTCCAATGTCGCTGTCCGTCGCCTGATCATCGACAGTCTTCGATATTGGGCCACGGAGATGCACGTCGATGGTTTCCGCTTCGATCTCGCATCGGTGTTTACAAGGAATTCGGATGGTTCAATCAACCTTGATGATCCTCCAATCTTTGCGGAAATCGCTGGTGATCCGGCACTGGCCGATGTTCACCTGATTGCCGAACCCTGGGATGCAGGAGGCACATTTCAGCTTGGCCGAAGATTTCCGGGGACACTCTGGTTGCAATGGAATTCCCACTATCGAGACACGCTGCAACGATTTGTCCGAGGAGACGCAGGTCTCATCGGTGAACTGATGACGACTTTGTACGGCAGTAGTGACTTATTCCCCGATGACCTCACCAATGCACTGCGGCCGTATCAGAGCGTCAATTACGTCGCATCCCACGACGGATTTACGCTGTACGACCTGGTGTCTTATAGCCGTAGGCACAACGAGGCGAACGGGCACAACAATACCGATGGAGCCAATGAGTTCAGCCACAATTGCGGGATGGAGGGTGATGAGCGACTCTCAGCCGAAGTGATCCGTTTGCGAAAGCAGCAGATCAAAAACTTCGTCTGTCTGTTGATGCTGTCGAACGGGACGCCAATGTTTCGGATGGGAGACGAGTTTCTGCAAACTCAGGGCGGAAACAACAATCCATACAACCAGGACAATGAAACGTCGTGGCTCGATTGGCGGCGGCTTGAACAGCACCGAGATATTTTCCGGTTCTTCAGAGAGATGATTGCCTTTCGGAAAGAACATCCCTCTATCTCGCGAAGTCAGTTTTGGCGCGACGATGTTCAGTGGTTCGGTCTGGATGGTCCTGTCGACTGGTCGCACTCCTCTCAATCGCTCGCCTACATTCTGAAAGGAAGATCGGTCACTGACGGTGATCTGCATGTGCTGATCAATGGATCGCTCCGACCAGTGACCTTTCACCTACACGGTGGCACGCCCAGTGACTGGCGAAGAGCCATCGACACAGCCGCCGAATCGCCGCACGACATCTCTGGGAGCGGTATGGCGGGAAACCAGGTTGTGGATGCACAAGAAGTTGCCCCGCAGTCGGTTGTCGTGCTTTGCCGGACGGGAGTGCCACGATGATTGGAGAGAGCACAATCAGGGATCGGGGAGACCATTGCAGTGACTGAACATCACACCGTTGCGTATTTTTCGATGGAGATCGGCCTCGATCCGGCAATGCCAACTTACAGTGGTGGGCTCGGCGTCCTGGCCGGCGATTCAGTCCGCTCGGCAGCCGACTTGAAGTTACCACTCGTGGCTGTGACCCTGCTGCCCCGCGACGGTTACTTCTATCAACGCATCGATCGCAGCGGTTGGCAAACTGAGGAACCTGCACAATGGGTTATTGAAGATTATCTGAAAGAAACACCGGCCCGCGCGTCAGTCACAATAGAAAACCGAGTTGTTCAGATTCGCGCTTGGAGGTACGAAATCGTAGGACAAGGTGGAGCCACCGTGCCGGTTTACTTTCTCGACACCGATTTGCCGGAGAACACCGAGTGGGATCGCTCGCTCACCCGCTTGCTTTACGGTGGCGACTCGCATTACCGATTATGTCAGGAAGTCGTGCTTGGAATCGGCGGCGTCCGAATGCTGACGGCATTGGGGTATGACGGCCTTGGACGATTCCACATGAATGAAGGCCACGCCAGTTTCCTGGCTTTGGAACTGCTGGAAGTGCATGCGAGGCAAGCTGGGCGAGCGTCGCCGAATCACGATGATGTCGAAGCCGTGCGGCGGAAATGTGTCTTCACGACGCACACACCCGTGCCAGCAGGGCATGACAAGTTTCCACTGGATATGGTGGCCCAAGTGCTTGGCGACCGGGACGCCTTCCGCATGAAGGAGGTCTTCTGCTGTGAGGGTCTCTTGAACATGACGTATCTGGCTCTCAATCTCAGTCATTACGTCAACGGTGTTGCCAAGAAACACGGCGAGGTCTCACAGTCCATGTTTGCTCGTTACAGCATTGACTCGATTACCAACGGCATCCATTTAGCGACTTGGACCTCCGAACCCTTTCAGTCGTTGTTCGATCTGCACATTCCCGGTTGGCGGCACGACAATTTCAGTTTGCGCTACGCTCTGAACATTCCCAAGACCGAGGTGTGGCGAGCCCACACGACGGCGAAACATTCGCTCATTCACTATATCAACCGCGAAGTCAACGCGGGATTGGATGTGGACGTACTCACGCTGGGCTTTGCTCGCCGAGCGGCCAGTTACAAGCGAGCGGATATGTTATTCGACGACATCGAACGACTGCGAGCCATCTCAACGAACGACGGACCAATCCAGATCGTGTATGCCGGGAAAGCTCACCCTCGCGACGAAGAGGGAAAGCGATTGATTCAGCGACTGCATCAACTCAAGGAACGGGTGCGACCCGATGTACGAGTGGCCTATCTCGCCAATTATGACATGGCGTTGGGCCGAATGCTTACGGCGGGAGTCGATGTGTGGCTCAACACGCCAGAACCACCGCTCGAAGCCTCCGGCACCAGCGGAATGAAAGCGGCAGTGAACGGTG
>JAFEAR010000176.1 GCA_018266335.1 Bdellovibrionales bacterium | reverse complement strand
ATTGCCCGCAGTGCTCAGGGTACGGTGGGACTCGAAACTGAGCTCAGCGAAATGGATGTGGGTGAGCGCCCCCGCTTTTGGTTAGCCTGGGACATGCGTGCTCTTATTCCGACCCTTGCTAAGGCCTATACCAAATGTGCACGCACGCCGGCGGCAGCTAAGGCGTACCGGGCGGCACTCGCGGCCTTCTTACAGGCCTGGGAGCCGCTCTTTGCGAGCCCCTGGAACGTTGAAAAAGATAAGAAGACCCAGGCCTTGGTTCAGGGCCCCCTGGCCAAATCGCTCCGCGATTTGTGCGTTAAGCAGGGCCAGGCAACGGCCCTAACGGCCGATGATTTTAGACTCCGGGACATTGATTTAGGGACCCTGGTGGGGCCCGATGCTCCGGTAGCCCCCGAAATCGCCCACTGACTTGAACTTGCCAACCCTATGGTCTAGGACATGCGGAGCAGTTCGCGCTGGCATAGCTCAGTTGGTAGAGCACCGGTTTTGTAAACCGGTGGTCGCAGGTTCGATTCCTGTTGCCAGCTCCAGTAGCGAAGACCTTGTACGGAGAGATACCGAAGTGGCCAAACGGGGCAGACTGTAAATCTGCTGGCATCCGCCTTCGAAGGTTCGAATCCTTCTCTCTCCACCATTTTTAGGTTTTTGGCGAGTTCTCGCCCCAAGATTCCAATTTAACTTCGAAAATTCCGGTTCGATGACTTCAGTTCGATGAGCGAAGTTATTTGCTGTATCTTTGAGAATCCGCCTCAAAGAGGAACCTTGCCTGCGTTTTCAAGGCCATCGCCGATGAAACATCGCCAAGCCCCGACACGATTTTGTAGGCCGCCCAAGCGTGGGGGTTTTGCGCGTCGTTGGCAGCCATGGTCTTGAAGTGCCGCCACACCTTCAGTGGCTTCGGATGATAGATGAGTTCGCAAAGCTTGGCCCGATACTCGAGAGCTTTTCCCTTAAGCTTAGGAAAGCGTCGATAGTCGTCGAAGTGCTGGGCCTCATGAATCAAAAAAGAAACTCGGAAGTCCAATTCACGCCCTTTCCAGGCCTGATCCACGCAGAAGAGCTCGTCTTTGTCGGCCCAGCCTCCGACATAATATCGGCCAAACGAGGCGTAGTGCATCCACCCAAGTTCCACGAAATTCTTCAAGCACCTCACACGAACTTGCCTGCGTCCTAAGGGTAGATGAACGGAATAGCTGCGAGTACTCTGGCCCTTCCAGATAAGAATGTTCCTGAATGGAGAGACGGTGCCCGGTCGGGAATAGAAACCACGCTTTCGCAATGCGGCTTCAATCATCTTCTCGATACTTTCAAACGACGCCGAAGGGCGAATCGTGCATCCGTAGGAGCGCAACGCGAGGGTCAGCTGAGTTTTGAGCATGCGCTCGGCCTTCGCCAAAGGATGATCCCGCATCAAAACCGCCCCGTAGTAACTGCGGTAGGCTCGAATGATGTCCCGCACTAACGGATCGTAGCCACGAATGGATTCCTGAACTCTTTCACCGAAGCGTCGATGGAACTTCTGCTCAATCGGGAAGCTGTGCCCCTTCAAAAGCTTGCGTGCCGGACGTAGATCAGCCCGGAAGCAACACGCATAGTAGTTTTTGAGTAAATGACTTCGCTTCAAAACGTAGCCCCGCGGCTCAAATCAAGCGATCTTCTTTTTAAGCAAGGCTAGCTCTCTCTCGAGCTTCTCAAGGCGCGTATCTTCGAGCGTTTTACGCTCCATAGCGACTTGGCGCAAAATTCGATTAATCAAGCTCTGGTAGGGGGCTCCACGCTCTTCTGCCATCTCACGCAAAACCTCGAGCAGGTCCGAATCAAGGTTGATCGTGATTTTAACCTTCTTCGCCTTGGCCATCTGCTTGCGCATACGCCGAGTGCCGACGACATCGACCTTCAAATCAGACATCTTGGGCTGTTTCATAGAACCTCCTGAACTTACGCCACTCGGCGCATCCGATGATACGAATCTTAGTTCCTCGTCTTGTGAATCGGGTCGTCAAGATTCGACCCGAATCCGATTTTCCAACCCAATAGAACCGCTCTTCCGTTTTGGAATGAGTCTTGTCCACGAGCTGCACGCCATTTGGATCTGAGAAGGTCTCAACGGCTTCCGTGAAACTGATCCCATGCTTTCGCTTGTTCTCAAGTTCCTTAGCCAAATCCCACTCGAAATTCACGTATGTATAATACCATACTTATATGTATAAACGTAATTTTTAAGAGCGACAGTTCTTGCCTTGAGAGCGGGGTGGAAGACCGTTTTATCGGCGGCCAAATTCGGCTATTCTCACGATGTTCTCAATCCTGGTTCTCAACGGTATTGCCACGCAGGCATTTTCTCTGATCCAGTATAAATGTTTGAAAATCCTCGAAATAAGGCAACCCGTTTTGGAGAACATAAGTTCGATAAGCACGAACCTGGGTCCACCAGATTTCTTAGAAGCCCAAACGGGATAGAAACCAAAAAAATAATCTACCTTAACAAACTGTAGACCCCGGCGCGGCAATAGTTGTTGCTGCGCCGGGTATTTGCTCAGGATTACTTGTCGCCGAAGCGTTCGAAATAGAACTCGTTTGCAAGGATGCGCAGGGTGGAGATGAGTTCCTGGGCGCTCTCGCGGTCTTCTTCTAGCGCCGGTGCCGTGGAAGAGTGTACCGAACAATTGGATTCATTCACAATGAATCGCGTGTCGCCGGTGAATCCCTCGGCATCGCCACCAATAATTCCGTATACCGAAATAGTAAGACGCCCGAGCGTCAGGGGGTTCATGATCATCATGCATACGACCGGATGATAAGTCGTTTTGATTTCTGCGCTCTGCAGAGAGTAGTTTGCCGCCGAAAAGAAATTGAGGGTTGCCGGCGAAATCTGTTTTTCGATTGTTCCGTTCTGGCGCGTTTTCATAACGAGCGTGCCGTCGTTCTGAACTTCTACCAATTCAATTTTCGTGCTGACGTTGGTTAGCAAGGCCTATGCCACGCCGCGCGTGTGTTTAAAGTGGCCCGGGAGAAGTTTGGCGTGTGAATGAGTCTCTTTATGGGACCACTCGCCGGAGCCAAGGTTCATGGGGGGGCCACTTTGAGACCGAAATTATTTGACGTTTGCTAAGCCAAGTCGCACGTCGGGCTATGATGAAGACGTGAAAATTTGCCGTGGTGCTGGTTATTCTCTGCTCGGGGCCTTGTTTGCCTCGGCCGGTGCGCATGCTGCGGACATGGCCGACTACATGACGGTGGGCTTGCGCGTGGCCGCCCTAGTCACCCAAGAACGTTTAGCTTCGCCTCCCTTGCCTGGACTAGGTCGCGATAGTGAACATCACTTTACGCCCCAGGTTGGTTACCTTACCGGCAAGGTGAGTGGTGATTTTGGTGCTTCGGAGGGGCTTAACATTGCTGGTAATGGCAACTATTCAGGAAAACCCAGCGGTTACGGTGTGGGTTTGTCTTACCGTTCGCCGTCGATCGGACGGGCTTCGCTCTTTGCTTTTGGGCTCTACACTCACAGCTCGTCGAACTACTATGTCGACTTCAATTCGCAGCTCACCACGCCCAACTTAACGATTCACAACAGTGCGACCGCGGGTAAGTCCGGTGCGTTGGGCGTGAACGTGCTGTTGGTGGGTGACACCAAAACATTTTTTGCGATGGCGGCCTTCGGAGGCGTTTTTTATTCCCGTGTCCATATGGAATACGACTACGACTACGATTCGCCCCCGGCTCCGGGCTTCGACACGCATTACCATCATGCTTGGGATAGCGACGACTACGGCCCCCTCACGGGGCTTCACGCAACTACGCGCATCGGTCGCTTTTCGGTTACAGCCCTGGCAATGATTGTGCACGACTCGAGCAATCGCTGCGTGAAACTAGGCGACGCAGCCGGCAATTCCTATCCCTGCATGGCGACGCTGGATAATTCCTTTTCGTCGATCAGCGTTTCAGCAGACTACCGAGGACTCAGTGCGGGCATTTACTCGCAGCTCAACGCCAGCATTCAATCCCGCGACGTGACGATTAAAAAATATCAGGTTAGCTACACGCTCTCGCTGTAACAATTCACATGCCGTCGAACACATCGGGGCGGCAGCTGGCGCCCATATGCGACACGCAGTTGGCGATCATCCCGAAATAGTATTCTAGCTGGGCTCGGCGGACAATGTTGCACGATTTGCCGTCGGCACTCGCGAAGGGCGACACTTCCAGGTACACGTGGTTAAAACGAATGCCCTGCCAATCACTCACGTACGAATAGTTGCGAATGGCGGCATTGGCGCGCTGGGTATCGGTGCCGAAGCGAACGCCAAAGGGACCACGGTTCCAATTAATGGCAATGGCGGGGGCAGGAACAAAGTTGTTCGACGAAATAATGCGCGCAAATTCTTTGAGCTTCGAAACGTAACTGCCCGAGGAATGTTCAATGCCGTTGGTCCACATACGCAGTTCGCCGACTTGGGCGCGAATGCAGTACGAGCGGAGAGGTTCGTTCTCCATATTCGCACCTGCTTCAAAGGCGGCCCACACCACGTTGCCGGTGGCATCGACCACCAAATGTTTCAGGAATCGGCCCGCGTTATCCACGGAGTCAGCATGCACGCCTTCGGCGTGGGCGATCGGGGTACCCAAAAGACAGCTAAGACTCAGTATGATTTTTGCGAACATAGGCGTTCCTCCAGGCCTGGCTTCATAGCCAAAAACTTAGCGAACGCGAAAAGAAATCGGCTGGCGACCCAACCAATCGCCTAGGCGCAACCCTGCCAACATAGCCGTTACAAAAACGAATATCGGCAGAGCCGGTGTAGCCAAGCGGCTAAGCGCGGGGCCCGGACAAAGGCCGGCCAGGCCCCAGCCGGTACCGAAGAGCGCGGCCCCTAGGATGAGTTTGGTGTCGATAGCGCGTGCGTGAGGTGGATGGTATGCCTCGTTGAAAAGAGTTTTGCGTCGACGATCAATCCAGCGCTGTGCCAAAGCGTAGACCGCCACCGCTCCTCCCAAGGTCCAGGCCAAGCTGGGGTCCCATTGCGACGAGCTGAAATCTAAAAAGGATTGCACTCGGTGCGGATCAGTCATGCCGGCAATAGCCAGGCCAAGGGCAAAGATAAATCCGCTGAGTAGTGCAATTGTTTCGTGGCGCCTTAGGATTTTCATGCTCACGATCTCCGCAAGTAAACGGTGAGTGCGCCAAAGGCCAGAAAGGTCAGCACGGCCACCAAGGATCGCAACGAGCCGCGCCCCAAACCGCAAATGCCGTGTCCGCTGGTGCAGCCGTTGGCCAGCTTGGCTCCGATCCCCACGAGCAACCCGGCTGCGCCCAGCAAAAGGAGAGGGTCGTTATTCAGCGGAAAATTCTGCGGCAACCACTGCGCGCCCGCAAATCCCCCGGCTACAAGACCCAGCAAAAAGAGCCAGCGCCAAAGAATGTCTCCGGATTTCCGATGGTACAGCGCTTGTGCCGCAATGCCGCTTACTCCTGCAACCCGGCCGGCTCCCACTAACAAC
This sequence comes from Bdellovibrionales bacterium, assembly GCA_018266335.1. Next base: position 78,187 of record JAFEAR010000176.1, on the reverse strand, counting down.
AGCGCCGACGCGAATCCCACCAGCAATCCACCTGCGAGCGACGGCCAATTCATGTGCATCACTATGGCTCTAATTTTACTCGATGGCTACTTAAGGGCGATACACCCAGACCGGTACATCGGAATGATGAACGAGTCGCTGCGCCGTAGTGCCTAGAACTCCCCGCGTGAATTGGCCGCTCTCGGCCGCCACGGCAATCATGTCCACGTGGTGATTGTGCGCGCTGTCTAGAATAGCCTTGTAGATGGAGCCCGATACGATTTCCTCCACGCAACGTGTGGCGCGAATGCCGCGATCGAGAGCTAGTTTCGCGAAGCGATCCGTTTTTGTTTCTAAATCTGCTCGCAGTTTGTCGAGATATTTGCTCTCCCAAATATTCGGCACTCCGGGGTAAATTCCCGAAATGTCCGGAACCCAGAAGGTGGGATGCACAAAAATATTGCACACTACGATTTCGGCTTTGAGTTTGTAGGCCAGTTCGCAAAGTTTCAGAAAGGCCCGCCGAGAAGCCGCGCTAAAGTCGGTGGCAAACAAAATCCGCTTAAGGGGTTTTAGCCGGTAATGGGACGGGTTCACTGCCACCACAGGCACATCAGCGTAGCTCAGCAGCGCCTGGGTAAAGCTACCAATGCCTAGCAATCCCACTCCGCCTTGGGCATGCGTTGCGGTGAGAATAAATTTGGCGCGTTGTTGGCTCGCATATTTGCAGAGCTTCTGTGCGCTCGAAGAAATACTCAAGTCTGATTGATACAGTACGTGGGTGGATGGGCGATGGCGAGTGGGAATGCGCGGCAGAGACTCCTCTAGCTTCTGCGAGGCGAAAGTCAGCATTTTACGCTGGTCGAGGGATGCAATTTCAAAGGTGACGCGAATTTCTTGCGGGTTCGCTACAAAAGTTGGCTCAATCGTAAGTCCAGCGCGGTTCGCGATGAACGTGGCGAGCCCGCCCGTCTGAGTGCGAAATTTTTTATTGTCGCGAAAGGGGTTCACCGCCCAAATAATTTTTTTCTTTTTCACGAGGGTCTCCGCTGGGCGTTGATTTCGATGAGGGCGCGCACGGCGTGCGTGGGAGTGAATATACCCACCAGCGCTCCACCGCTGTCGGCCACGATCGCCGTGTCGACTTCGCGACTAAGCATATCCAGCAGCACAAGCTCAAGCGATTCGTGTGCGCGTACGATGAGCGGTTCCTCTTGCATGACCTGCGCGACATGCAGGCGATGCGAATCGGCAATGAGCGTGAGGGCAAGGTGCACGTCTCGCTCGGTGACTACACCCACCAGGCAGCCGTCTGCTAGCACGGGGAGATGCTTCACCCGGTGTAAACGCATTAGTTCGCGAGCTTCCATCAGCGACTGGTGCGCATCGACGGTCGATGGCGCAAGCGTCATGTATTCCGCGATGCCCGTAGGCACGGTCGTTGGGGCCGTAGACATGGCTTTCATGCGTACGGTTTTAGTGGTTCTGTGGACTGAGCGATATGATCGGCATCATGCTCTATTTGGGTCGAAGCTTCTTGATAATTCTTCGAATCCAGTGGGGAGCTTGGCAGCAGATCCAAGCGTACAGCACGATTCCGGCCAAACAGATCATTCCGATAGCTAGTTCCTTCCAGGGAAGTGCATTCACAATTGTGACAATTGTGAAAGGCTCCGTTTTCTCGAACATGAGTGCCGCCATGGTGCCAATTTTACGGGCTGCATCTAGTCGCTGACGAATAAAAATCAGGTAAAATCAAACCCCAAAGGAGTAAAAAAATGAAAATGATCAAACTCTCTCTCGTTCTTTTGTCCGGCGTTATGGGTTCGGCGGCAATGGCCAATCATCATGAAGGTCCTTGCAAAAAAGTTGTCGAAGCCTGCGAGGCTGGTGGCTTCGTGAAGGGTGGACACAAGGAAGGCAAGGGTCTTTGGAAAGACTGCGTAGCCAACGTGGTCGACGGCAAAGCTGTTCCCGGCGTAACGGTCGATGCCCCTACCGTGGCCGCTTGCAAAGCTAAGCGCGCTGAAATGGCCGAAAAGCGTGCCGAAAAGAACAAAAAATAAGTATTCTGGTTTTTCCGGGCCCCGCTATTTTTTGGGACTAGCTTCCCAGCGGGGCCCTTTCGCTTTAACGTCAATGACTTGGACGCTTCAAAAGGCAATTCTAAACCTGTAGCCAAAAGCGGCGCGGCCCTCGTGGCGGCCGGAATTCTCTTTAGCCGCGTGGCCGGGTTGGTGCGCGAGCGAGTCTTTGCGCATTACTTCGGTAATTCCGATGCGGGCGATGCCTTCAAGGCCGCGCTCAAAATTCCTAACTTCCTACAAAATTTATTCGGCGAGGGAGTTCTCTCGGCCTCCTTCATTCCGGTCTACGCGGGTTTGTTGGCCAAGGGCGACGATCGCGAGTCGGGGCGCGTGGCGGGCGTGGTGGCTTCGGTGTTGGCGCTCATTACCTCGCTGCTCGTTGTGGCGGGCATCACCGCTTCGCCGTGGATGATCGATGCCATTGCTCCCGGCTTTCAGGGTGAAAAGCGCGAACTGACCATTCACTTGGTCCAAATCTTCTTTCCGGGCACGGGTTTGTTGGTCATGTCTGCCTGGTGTTTGGGCGTGCTCAATAGTCACCGCAAATTCTTTTTGTCCTATGCGGCGCCCGTGCTGTGGAACGCCGCTATCATTGGCGCGCTCATTGCTTTTCGGCACGACGACCAAAGTCACCTGGCCATTAAAGCCGCTTGGGGGTTGGTGCTGGGCAGTGCGCTCCAGTTTTGCATTCAGTTACCCACGGCCCTCTCTCTTATTCGTCACTTAAAGCTGAGCCTCGATATTCGTCACGGGGCCGTCACTACCGTGGTGCGCAACTTCTTTCCCGTCGTGGTTGCCCGCGGCGTGGTGCAGGTGAGTGCGTACATCGATGCCGTGCTGGCTAGCCTCTTGCCCTCGGGGGCGGTGTCTGCGCTGGCTTACGCTCAGGTTATTTACTTGTTGCCGGTTAGTCTCTTCGGCATGTCGGTGTCGGCGGCGGAACTCCCCAGCATGTCCAGCGCGCAGGGAACGGCGCAGGAAATTTCCGATTATTTGCGCCGGCGTTTGGAATCCGGCCTGCGGCAAATCGCTTTTTTTATTGTGCCCTCGGTGGCTGCGTTCTTGGCACTCGGGGATGTGGTCATTGGCGCGCTTTTTCAGTCGGGTAAATTTACTTCAGAGAGCACGGTGTACGTGTGGGGTGTGTTGGCGGGCTCAACGGTAGGCCTGCTCGCGTCGACCCTCGGCCGACTTTATTCTTCCGCTTTTTATTCGCTCAAAGATACGCGCACACCACTGCGCTTTGCCTTGGTGCGCGTGGCGCTCACGACCTTCCTGGGTTACCTCTTCGGCTTAAAGGCTCCGCTGTGGCTGGGCATCGACGCTTCGTGGGGAACGGCTGGCTTAACGGTGTCCGCGGGACTCGCGGGTTGGGTGGAATTTTATTTGCTCCGTCGCGGCATGAATGCGCGCATCGGTAAAACGGGCCTCACTCTGGGGCACCAGGCCCAGTTGTGGACGGCGGCACTGGCCGGAGTGACGGTGGCGAGCGGCGTGCGCTGGCTGTTGCCAGTCTTGCATCCCATTTTGCGGGCGGCCTTTATTCTTGCACCCTACGGAGTCGTGTATTTAGGTGTTGCGTGGATGCTCGGTGTTCCCGAGGTAAAGAGCTTGGGCAAACGACTGCAGAAAAAACGGTAGTGGAAAGGGAGTAAAGTATGAATAAGTTAATGATCTCGGCCCTCGTTGGATCTTTGTTCGCTCTGGCCGCTTGCGGCAGCAAAGGTAGCGATGGCAATCCTAGCTACGGAACTTTTTCGGACAGTTCCATGACCGGAAAAATTGGCGGCAAAGACTGGGCTTTCAAATCCGGTAAAGCCTCGCCCTTTACCCATGGTCAGCTGTGGATAGAGCTCTGGGAAACGAATGTGGCCGATCCTTGTGCCTTTGGCGCGATGGGGTCTGACCGTAAGGTGTTCACCTCCATTGATCCGAAAGTGGGTCTGGTGAACTTGGACAATAATAACAACATTACGCTTTTCGATAACTCAACGGGTGAGAACGATAACCATGTCGTTATGAAGGGCGGCTACGAGATCACCGAAATCACGGACGATCACGTCACGGGTCGCATCGTGGGCGACGATGGCGCGGATTACTCCGTTAACGGCACCTTCACCGTGCCCCGCTGCAAATAATTAGGCTTTAGCTTCGGCTTCCAACTCGGCCCAGCGCGCGTAGAGACGATCAATCTCCGCCTGGGCCTTGGCCATTTCGCCCGAAAGCTCCGTTAGCTTTTTAACGTTGCTGGCAATCTCGGGCTTTGTGCTCTGGGCGGTGAGTTCCGCCAAAAGCGCTTCACACTTCTGAATATTGCTCTCCATGGTGTCGAGCTCGCGCTGATCTTTAAAGCTGAGTTTCTTCTTGCTCGTGGGTGCTGGCGCTGCTGTAGCCGCGGGAGCCAGATTGGTGGCGGCGTTCTTGGCCAATCGGGCTTGGAGCTCCATCTGGTCGGCATGCCAGGCTTCCCATTGCGCCAGGCCATGGAAGGGCACAATTTGCTTTTGCCCCTTGGCATTCACACCGAAGGCCAAAATTTGGTTGGCCACTTGGTCCAAAAAATATCGATCGTGCGTTACCAGAATCACCGCGCCGTTAAAGTCCGCGAGCACTTCTTGCAGCACGTCGAGCGTGGCCATGTCTAAATCGTTCGTCGGTTCGTCCAGAATCAGCATGTTCGTTTCGAGCAGCATGAGTTTGGCAATGAGCAGCCGGCTTTGTTCTCCGCCCGAAAGTTTAGCTACGGGAATTTCGCTCTTGTCGCGATCGAACATAAAGCGATCCAAGTAACTCCGCACGTGCACTTTAGTGCCGCGGTAATCCACGTAGTCGCCCATGGGGCAAATCGTTTTCAGCACGCTTACCGAGGTATCGAGGCTGTCGCGGTTCTGTTCAAAGTAAACGGGCTTGATTTGCTCGGCTTGTTTGACCGTGCCGGTGTCGGGCGTTTCGGTGCCCAAAAGCATACGAATGAGCGTAGATTTACCGCAGCCGTTGGCGCCCAGTAGGCCGATGCGGCTCTTGGGCGTGATCATCAGATCGAGAGGCGGAATAATCACGCGGCCGTTGTAGGATTTCGAAATCCCCTGCGCATCCACCAGTTTTTTGGGGCTCTTCTCGGTCGCCTGAAAGTCGATGCGCGCGGTCATGTTTTGGTTGCGCGTGTTGAGTTCTTCGACTTCGGCTTTGAGGTCGCCCGCGCGTTCGATGCGCGCCGATTGTTTGGTGGTGCGCGCTTTGGCTCCTTGGCGCAGCCATTCAGTTTCGCGGCGCAGAGTGTTGCGTAGGCGCACTTCCTGTTTTTCTTGCGCACTCATGAGCAGCTCTTTGCTCTCCAGGTAGTGCGCGTAATCGCCCTTAATGCTCAGCAGTCCCCCCGGGTTGCGGCGATCGAGTTCCAAAATGCGATTTGCAATTCGCTGCAAAAACAAACGGTCGTGCGTGATGGTCAGCGTGGCAAAGGGCGCGTCCGCTAGGAGCTCCTCCAGCCAAAGAATGCTTTCCACATCCAAATGGTTCGTGGGCTCGTCCAGCAGCAAAAGGTCCGGTTGGCGCAGCAGCTCGCGTGCCAGCGCCACGCGTTTCTTCCATCCGCCGGACAAACTGGTGATTTCGGTTTCGGGGGTCACGCCTCCCACGCTGCCCGAAAGCGATAGCTTGGACATGATTTCTTCGGCCCGCGCCATTTCTTGCCAGTCGTGCGGGTCCGTTGCGCCTTCCATAATGGACGAGTGCACAGTGCCCTCGGCCTTAAATTGCGGCGATTGCTCCAGGTAGCCCACGCGTAATCCCCGGCTAATGGAGAGCGTGCCGGAGTCGGCCGTCGCTAAGCCGGCAATAATTTTTAGGAGGGTCGATTTGCCCGCGCCGTTGGGGCCAATCAGGCCAATTCGTTCGCCGGATTCAATCGAAAACGTAATCCCGTCGAAGAGGGGACGGGCCGCGAACGATTTTCCGAGCAAATGTGCATTGATAAGGATGGCCACCGCCGTGTCTTACCATACAGGAATCTCAGTTGCGCTCGGCGGCTGGCTCCGCTAACCGATATTTATGAGCGGAGGTCGCAATACGGGTCTAAATCGCTGCGATGCGTGCCGCATGCGCAAGGTGCTATGTTTTTGCGATCTCATTCCCCACATGGACCTGGCCACGCGGCTCGTGGTCATCATGCACCACCGCGAAACCAAACTCACCTCGAACACCGGGCAACTGGCCACCCTCACGCTCCGAAACAGTGAGCTGCGGGTGCGGGGCAAGCCGGGCCAACCCTTCGTGAGCGAGGGGTTGCAGTCCGAGGGGCGCACGATTTTGCTCCTGTACCCGAGCGACGATGCGCAGGTGCTTACGCCCGAACTCGTGGCGAGTTTGCCCAGGCCCATTACGCTCGTGGCGCCCGATGGCAACTGGCGCCAGGCCTCCAAAGTGGGCAACCGCGAACCTGCGCTCAAGCACGCTCTGCGGGTGAAGCTGGCGCCCGGAGCGCCGTCGACCTATCGTTTGCGGACCGAGCCGCACTCGCACGGCCTAGCGACTCTCGAAGCCATCGCGCGCGCCTTGGGCGTGATTGAATCTCCGGAAGTGCAGCAAAAGCTGGAATACATTTTTCGGATCATGGTCGAACGCACTCTCTGGGGCCGCGGCTTGCTCAAGACCGAGGATTGTTTCGGCGGCGTCCCGCCGGCCGCGTTGAACGCAAATTTTTCCGACCCCTAAGCTCCGCTAAAGTTCGGCTCGCCAGCTTCACGAATTGTCCGCGTGCCGAGGGCGCGTAAATCTTGGTTTGCGTGTAGTCGAAGGTGTCTTTGCACAGGTGTCCCACGTATTCGAAGGCACTCATGAGGTCGGCGTACTGCGATTCGCGCGCAACGAAGGCGCGGCGAATAAATTCCGAGAGCGCTAAAAAGCCTGGGCTGTGTTTGGCGAAGGTCGGATCATAAGCCACTTGGTAAACTTGCAACGCTTCACCGTGAGTAAATCCCAGGCACATCGCGATGGGCTTTTCTTTTTGGAGCAGCACAACCTGCCGCAATCGCCCTTCGCTGTGGAGCGCAGCCAGGAGTTCTTCCAAAAATTCCAGAAAGCGCTTTTCCACTGAGTAGTCGGACGAATCCTTCTCGGTGTGGCGCGCCCGGTAAAGCTCCTGCAGTTGCGGCAGGCTAAGGGTATCGGAAAAGCGAAAGCCTTCGCGTTCCACACCGTTAAAGGCGTGGCGAATGTTTTTGCGTGTTTTGAAGCTTAGGAGCTTAAGGTGATCGTTCCAATCGCTGCGCAGATCAATGCCCCACTGAGACTGCGGAATCGAGAGTGAATCCAGCTCGGCCTCCTCCAGCGCTCGCAGCACGAGCGGCGCCTGCGTGCGCGTGAGGCGGTTGACGAGGGTGATGTCCCACTTCTTGTCCTGGCGGAGGTCGCGCAAAAATTCGGCCAGGGCGGCAAGGGATACCGGATAGGTTGCGAAGGGCGACGCCTCGTAAGCGGCTAGGGGCATAAGAATGCGCAGGGGCAGGGGGCCTAGCTTTTCGAGTCCGGCGCTCATCTGTGCGGGGCTGGATTGGGCACCGAAACGGCGTTCGGGGTAGTGCCGCTCGCGAATGCGCATGTAAGTGGCATCCGTGGACACGCCTACATGGTCGGGCCAAATATCGAGGAGATTTGCCAAAGTCGCTCGCCCTTCCTTACAATGAACACCAATTGAAACCGCTGCTCATCATACCGCCGGAAGAATTTAGGCGCCACTTCGATCGCGAAGCCTTTCGTGTGGAGCACTCGCTCGTGGAGCATCCCTTGCTGCAGCTCCCACGCTTGGTCGATTTGGCGCGCACCTTGCCGGCCGCTAGCGTGGAATATAACGCGGGCGATGTGCCTGTAAGTCTTGATCCAACCCAAACGCCACGCACGGGGCTCTCTCCCGAAGAAACCGTGCGCCGTATTCGCGAGTGTCGCTCGTGGATCGTGCTCAAAAATGTGCAGCAGGATTCCGCTTACCGTGAGTTGCTGGACAATTGCCTCCAAAGTTTTGTGCAGCAAAATTTGCTAACGAGCAACAACCTGTATGCGCGCGAAGCTTTCATCTTCATTTCTTCGCCCGATGCCGTCACGCCTTACCATATGGATCCTGAGCATAATTTTTTGCTCCAGGTGCACGGCAAAAAGGTAATGCACATTTTCAGTCGTGCCGATCGATCGGTTCTGTCCGAAGCGGACATCGAAAACTTTTACCTGCGGGGTAGCCGCAACATGAACTTTGCCGATACGTTGCAATCGCGCGCCCAGTCCGTGGAGCTGGCGCCGGGCCAGGGATTGCACATTCCCGCCAATAGTCCGCACTGGGTGAAGGTGCTGGGAGACTATTCCATTTCATTGAGCGTTACGTTTCGGAGTCGAGAGCTGGACGCGCGCGAGCGCCTCTATCGGGCTAACGGTTGGCTACGCTGGTTAGGATTTAATCCTGCACCGCCCGGAACCTCTGGCTTGCGGGACCAAATTAAAATTCGGCTGCTGCCCCTGTTGCATCGTCTGGCCCACTCGCTGGGCCGGGCCCGCGATTAGGACACGCCCTAGAATTCCAAAATAAAGTAGACCGCCAAAATCCCGTTGTTCGCCAAAGCTTCGGGTGAGTCCGAGGTCGATTCTTGCCCGGCGGGCTGTTTGCGAATGTAGGCGCGGCCTAAGTACAGGTTAGGAGCAATCTCGCGCATTTCGTCGCGAATCCGCTGACACGAAAAAGAAGTTTTAGCGTAGTCGATGATGATGGACTCTTTGCCGTCGTACCAACTGGGGCCGCGGTACACTTGAGCTTGAAAGCTCCTGAACGCGCCTAAGACTTTGTTTTTTAGCGAAGATCCATCTTCGGAAATGACTTTGCCGGCCCAAATAGGCCGAGCAATTTTAGACACCACTTTGTTGAGCGCGGTTTTTCCCGGAAAGAAAACGGCCGTTCCCTTGGAGCTTCCCGTTGGGATTTTGGACACCATTCCACGTGCGTAGGTGGCATCGAGTTGTTCTTTGCTTTGTTCCAAAAGATTTTCAACCATGAACGCGAACCTAGCGAGTTCGAACGCGCCTGGCAAAGTCCTCGATGTTCACCCCAGGTGGACAATTGTCAGGGTGAGTCAATCGTTTGGCCTTTCGCTCCCCGATACCCGCTCTTACCATGAGCTGTGACTCTGGAGAGTCGGGGAGGCCTTTTGTGTCGAAGCGTTTAGTGCGCGTGAGTCTCGTGGTCCTAGCAACGGTGGGCATGGCGGCGGGAGTTTCCGCCAAAACCAAAGCTAAAGATAAGGGAGCCCAGCGAATTCCGGCTAGTTCGCCGGATCGCATGCCCGAACCCACGCTGACTCCCGACGAAGCCGTAGGTCGGCAAATTTGGTACAAGGCCACCGCGGGCAATAGCCGCTTTCACACGTATACGTTTCCGCAACGCATGATCGGCCGCGCGATTGATTGGTGGAAATTTTTTCGCACCAGTGAGCGCGAGGCCCGCTTCGATAACTTTGGTCTCATCAACGAGCCCGGTTGCTGTCGCCCCGGCTCCGCGGGGTGCCCCGCACAGAGCGCCGAGGAAACCTATGGTTTCGACTGGTGTCCGGGTGACGATGTGTTGCTCAAATACGTAGGCAAGCCTGGTTACCGCGACCCCGCCTGCGACCTTAAGGATGTAAACGTTCCGGCCGGTGCGCAGAGTCCCTGCGATTTGGAATTCGGTACCTCACTCGGCGCGGTGGGCTTCCGCAAATTTCCGAACCCGCGCTTTGATGCCAAGAAGTGGCGCGAGCTAAATAAAAAAGAGGGTGGCGTGCTCGGTACCTGGATGGGTTATGTAAGGCACCTGGGCGACGGCTCGGTGGAACCTCCCTTCCGTATTGGCACTTCGTGCGCATCTTGCCACGCTACGCTCAATCCGTTGAATTTGCCGAACGACAACAATCAGCCCGAATGGCCCAACATCAGTCTCACCATCGGTAACCAGTATCTGCGCATGGGATCCATGTTGGGCTCGGGCGCCTACACGCACGCCGTAGAATTCCAGCTCTACAAGCACGAACGGCCAGGCGCCGTAGACACTTCGGCCGTTCCCGAAGATCAGGTGCAAAACCCCGGTACGATGAACGCTATTTTCAACTTGCCTAAGCGTCCGCGCTTTAACGAGACCGTCAATCGTTGGCGCCGCATTCCGGGCTGCGTGGCCGCCGCGGGCGAAGATCCCAATAAGTGCTGGAAAAAATCCGCCGAAACCGAAAGCGTGTTTCACATCCTCAAGGGGGGCGAAGATACCGTGGGTGCGGCGGGCGCGGTGCAGCGCGTGTACATCAACATTGGCTCCTGCTCCGAGCAGTGCTGGTTCAACCACCTAACGGATTTGCGGGCGGTCGACCCCAATCAACGTAACTTTGGCCAAACGCCCTTCGATGTTGCCCAGTGCCGCCGCGATTGCCCGAACTTCCGGGCCATCGAAGATCGCGTGGGCAGCATTTTCCAATTTCTCTCCACCGCTCGGCCCACGGACTTGCACGTGGCGAAGGGCGAGGCCTACGAGGATCTCGTCGACGAACTCAACGACAAGTACGGCGCCAACTCCGTGGAGCGCGGCCGTCAGGTGTTTGCGCAAACCTGCGTGCGTTGTCATTCGAGTGTGCCGGGTCCCGCCGACAACCGCGACTTCCGCCGCGTCGATCCGCAAACGGGTCTGCGCGAGGATTGGATGGGCAACGATCAGCTCACTCCGGCGCTCGAGGTCGGCACCTACACCTGCCGCGCGCTGCATTCCAACCACATGCGCGGACACGTATGGGAACAGTTTGCGAGCGAAGATTATTTTCAGCGAGCAACCGATCCCAATCTCGCACGTTATGCGAGCGGCGGCCGCGGCTACTACCGCAACATTTCGCTGCTGAGCGCTTGGGCCTACGCGCCCTTCATGCACAACAACTCGGTGGGGCCAGAAGTTTGCGCGAGTGTGCGTAAACCCGAGTACAGTGTTTATCACTCGTCGTACGTGGATGCTTCGGGCAAGCTGCTCGCTAATCCACCGGCCTGCGTAAAATTCGATCCCAGCGTCGAGGGGCGCCTGCGTTTGTTCGAAGCTTCGATGCAAGATTTGCTTAATCCCAAGGCGCGTACTCCGAAAATCTCCAAAACCGACAAAGATGTTTTCTACCAACTCCTGCCGAACATGGTGGTGCATCCGGGCAAAGCACCCGTGGGCATTTATCTCAAAATCCCCGCGGGCACCGACGTCAGCAGCCTGGGGGGCTTCCGGCACAAGGAGTTCATTGGCGATTTTCTGGAATACATGCGCGCACCCGAAAAATTCTTGCCGAAGGCCCAGAGCAAATTTGGTTCGGATGCTCCGCGGCTCGTGGCGGCCTTCGAATCCACGCGGACCAAGTTCATGGCCAATCCGGCCACGGGTAATCGCTTGGTCACTGCGGATCCGGAACAACTCAAATTCTACTTTCAAATCTACGGCAATTGTCCGGCGAGTTTGGATAACCAGGGTCACCGCTTCGGCGAAGACCTTCCCGATTCCGATAAGAAAGCGCTCATCGCTTTCCTCATGACCCTTTAAGGAGACGAACATGTTACGTATGAAGCTTGCTCTTTCAGGAATTTTTTACGGAACCCTCGTGAGTGTCTCCACGCTGGCGCACGCGGTGAGCAAAAAGAATGGCATCCCCGTCGTGCCCGCTGCAGGCAAGGGTTACGCCAAGAAAGTCGATTTTGCCAAACTCGAGGCCGACTATCCCCTAAGTCCCAGCACGCTCGCGGCGCTGAAGCCCGCCGATCTTGCGAGTTGGGACCAGGAAAGTCTCGATCAACTCTACGCCCGGCTCAATCCGGGGCCCATTCCTGACGGCGTGTACGAAGGCACCGTCATTCTATCGGATGGCGGCGGACTCAAGAGCATGACGGAGTTGGCTACGACGCTCAATATTCCCATGGCCTATGACGAGGTGAAGAAATTTGCCGAGACCCTGTGGAAGGGCAAACACTTCTACAAATCACAGGGAATTCTGCGCAACATGATCACCAACACCAAGGCGCTCGAAGCGCTGGTGTCCCCGCTTCAGCCCGTCAATTGGAATGCGGTGCCGCAGGCTCCGCTGGGCGGACAGAATGCGCGCGAAATTTTTCCGGCCAAACTCTACTGCGGTCAAAGTCTTCTCGATTCGCGGCGCGAGTCTGTCATCATCGATTACGCCTACACTGAAGAGCTTCCGGGCTACCAAAAAGGTATCGATTACCTGGCCGGTCGCGCCTCGCTCGCCGTGCGCGATGAAATTCGTCGCGTGCGTCCGGGCCTCTACCTGGGGCGGGCCTACATGGGCCGCGCCTTCGTGTTGAACTTCACGCTCTACAATGCCCAAGCGGCAGCCGCCGGTGGCGGCAATGAAGAGTGTTGGACGGGCACGCAGCTGCGAGTGAGCTCCAACTAGCGTGGCATGATGGGCAGGGGCGCACCAGGATTTTTTTCTCTCGTTTGGGGTCTAGGCTTGCTCGCAATCGCGCCGGCCTTCGCCGCCAAATCGCGCCCGATCCCAAGCCGTAAACCGTCCAGCACCCCTCCCGAGTGGGCTGCCGACCCGCACAGTCCTGGCCCCGATTTACCGGCGAAGGGGCGCTCCCTCTTCGATGCGCTCATTGCCACCACGCCCGATAAAAAAGTTCCATTCCCCTTCGAAAAGTTAGCCGATCTCGTCGACCAGCAAGTCGTCGACGGTGCGGGTGCCAAGCACAAAGCCGTGCTCATTCCTCTCGGGCGTTCGTTGCAACGTTCGGCGGCCGCGCCGGACTTCTTTAAGTTTCCCCGCATCGTTCTGGCCACCGCCGCTCCACCCAAACAGAGCGACGCTGAATTAGGTCTTCTGCTGCGCGATCGCCTCTACATCGGGTACCAAGAAAAAGCCGCCGCCCTCGAGGTCATTAGTTACAACGAAGCACTCGGCCGCTTTGAGTTTCAGGTTGTGCGCGATTACCAACCGGGCGCCGTGCCTAAAATTTATTATGCGACTCGCCCGCTATGCATGTCGTGCCACCAGGGACAGTCGCCCATTTTCTCGCGCCCCTTCTGGGACGAAACCAACGGCAGTGCAGATATCGCGGCTAAATTGGCCCAAACGCTGGGTCCCGACGTGAGCGCTTTTCACGGCGTTCCCGTGACGCAGGGAATTTCGGTGCCCTACGAAATCGATACGGCCACGGATCGTGCGAATCTTTACTCCGCGTACCAAAAAATTTGGCAGGAGGGTTGCGGCGGCTCTGCAGATTCGCCCCGCTGTCGTTCCTCCCTGTTGGCCCTCGCCCTGCAGTACCGTCTCAGCTCGGATGATCAGTTCGATGCGTCATCCGACCTCTACGCCGCAGCCTTCGGAGCGGGCGTCGTAGCTCAGCGGGCCCAGCGTTGGCCCGCGGGGCTGGCCATCACCAATCCCAATTTGCCGAACCGCAATCCCTCCGAAACGGCACCTGGTGCCCATCTTCAAGATTTTTCTGGCTTGCTCGATCCCGGAGCCCAAGCTTCGGCCGTTCTCGATGACCTGCTGAAAAATTCCAACATCCCTAAGGACTATGAGCCTCTCAATGCACGGCCCCCTTTAGAGGTGTGGGACTTAGCCTCCGGCGATCCCACCTTCATCCACGGCGTAGTTCTCGGGGTAAGCGAATTCCTCTCGGCAGGCGACATTGCGCTGCTCGATAAGCGACTTTACGAAGCCGGCCGCCAAAGCTCCGCGCGTAGCACCTATGCCGCCGACTGCACCTTGCAGGTGAATGCTAACAACGCGGCCTTTCGGCGGTATTACCTAACTTGCGATGGCGCCTCTTTCCCGCTCAATCTCCAGGGAAGCTTTAAGGTAAAAGATGGCAGCGTGGTCGACGGTTCCTTCTCTCGCATCGCCTTTCGCGATCCGCAAGAAACTTGCGTTTGGACCCCCTCGGCCGCTGGCGACAAGCCCTGCGGAGACGTGCACAATGTTGGCGTACGGGGAACGGTGTCGGGCACCAACGATGCCCCCTTGGTGGCCGATCTAGTCGCCACGCAAGCCGTGAGCGGACTGCACGCTCGGCGCCTCAATGGCGATGCGCTCAGCTCCTTTAAAGTCACTTTTACGCCGGGCGACACCACGCGCGCGCACGTCGAAATTGTTCTGCTGAACGATTTTTCTTTGCTGACCGCGGCTCTCGGCCGTCTCGCCACCAAGGGCAATGGCGAGGATCTCGCCTTGGGGGCGGGCCCCATTCGTAGAAGTTTATTGCTCGGCGCAATTTATTCCGAGCTTGGCCTGGCGACTCCGCGGAGCTCTGCGGATGCCTCGGGCCTCCCCGCGCCCGAAGTCGACCCCTTGCCGGCCCCCCTTCTGCATCCTGTAACTGGGCTCGATTCGGCCTTTCTCTCCACTCTGCAGTCTAGCTGCGCTATGTGCCACGCTTCCCCGCAACCCACGCCTCCCAATTTTTTGCTCGAAGAAGGCCGCGATGTCGCCGCGACACTGCGCGGGTGCGCCGAGCGTCTCTACTATCGACTTTCCATGTGGGATTTGCCTGCGAATCAGCGCAAAAAAACACCTATGCCGCCACTCGCCACAACGGGCATGGACGAAGCCCATTGGAAGAACTCCCCGGAACTCAAACAGATGAAAGATTCTCTGCAAAAAATTTTGCAGGAAAAGAACGTGAACGAAGCTCAGCTCCTCGCAACGCCCTTCGAAAATCTTCCTCCTTGTAAGGGAGTTTCCCTATGAAGCATTTCCTATTCTTCGCCTTGGGATTCTTCTCGCTGCTGTCCGCAGCCGAAGCGCGCACGGCCACCCGTCACCACCGCGCGGCCTGGTCGCAGCGCATGGGGATGCTGTTGCGCGACTCGCCCCGCGGTGTCGTGGTGCAAAAAATTCGTCCCACCAGTTACGCGCAGGTGATTGCGCCCCGACGGGGAGGCTTGCGAGTGGGGGATCTCATTGGAGAAGTGAACGGAGTTAAAGTGCGAACGGTGAAACAGTTCGAAGGCACGTGCGCTTGGTATGCGCGCTATCGGCCGCGGCGGTGGTTCTTCAAGGTTCGACGGGGCAGGGACACCTTCGCGGCCACGAATGACCCGCGTTATCCCTGCAACCCCCTCACCTTAATCGGATGCGGCCCCTTGCCCTGATTATTTCGCCTTTTTGAGCAGTCTCGGAGCGAGTTTTACTTCCTTACCTTGGCGCATGACCGTTACTTCCTTAATTTCGGTCTCGTGGGCGTGAAGCCGGGAAGCGCCTTCGATCGGGCTAACCGCCTGGCCATCAATGGCCTTGATTACGTCGTCCTTTTTGACGTCAAAACGACCCAGCGGGCGCTGAATCAGCTCCTTGGAAGGAGTCTCGGTAACTTTCACTCCCTGGATGTCCACTCCGGAGCTAGGGAAGGCTTCCTTTCCTTTTCCGATCTGGGCTAGGGCGGGCAAACTAAGAGCGAGGGTGACAAAAAAGAGTGATTTCATGATTCCGATACTACGGCTCCTTGAAATGTCGTTCAAGGGGTAGTACGACCCAGCTTTTCTGTAGGCGAAAGTCTACGGAAGACCAGACCTTCGGGTCTGGGGGCGCGGGAGTAGCTCAATTGGTAGAGCATCAGCCTTCCAAGCTGAGGGTTGCGGGTTCGAGCCTCGTCTCCCGCTCCATTTAGGTGGAGAGCGCCCAAGTAGCTCAGTGGTAGAGCACTTCCTTGGTAAGGAAGAGGTCCCGAGTTCGATCCTCGGCTTGGGCTCCAGTGTCCCTAGGGAATTGAAACCTAGGCCCTGGTCTCTCTGTGTTTTGTTTGATATAAGCCCGTGCTGGCGCTGCTAGAAGAGCCGCGTTGGTCGAGCAAAAACGGTATCATTTGAGCCCCAAAAAGAGTGGCTCGTGAATTTTTAAGGAGGCTAGAGTTATCCATGTCTAAAGAGAAGTTTTCGAGAGATAAGCCGCACGTAAACATCGGCACCATCGGTCACGTTGACCATGGCAAAACCTCACTCACCGCGGCGATCACGAAAGTTCTGTCGACCAAAGGCGGAGCCGTTTTCAAAGCCTACGATCAGATCGACAACGCTCCCGAAGAGCGTGAGCGCGGTATCACGATCAACACCTCCCACGTTGAATACCAAACGGCGAAGCGTCACTACGCTCACGTCGATTGCCCCGGCCACGCCGACTACGTGAAGAACATGATCACTGGCGCAGCTCAGATGGACGGCGCTATTCTCGTCGTTTCCGCTGCTGACGGTCCGATGCCCCAAACGCGCGAGCACATCCTGCTGGCACGTCAGGTCGGCGTTCCCGCTCTGGTGGTTTTCTTGAACAAGTGCGACATGGTCGACGACGCAGAATTGCTCGACCTCGTTGAACTCGAAGTTCGCGAACTCCTCAGCAAGTACGAATTCCCCGGCGACACGATCCCCATCATCCGCGGTTCGGCTCTCAAAGCCCTCGAAGGCGATGCTGGCGGCGTGGAAGCCGTTAACAAACTGATGGACGCTGTCGATTCTTACATTCCGCTGCCGGAACGTCCGAAAGACAAGCCCTTCCTTATGCCCGTTGAAGACGTGTTCTCGATCTCTGGTCGTGGAACGGTTGTTACGGGTCGCGTTGAGCGCGGTATCGTCAAAGTGGGCGAGGAAATCGAAATCATCGGTCTCCGTCCGACCATCAAAACGACCGTTACCGGCGTTGAAATGTTCCGCAAACTCCTCGACCAAGGTGAGGCTGGTGACAACATCGGCGCTCTGCTCCGCGGTACGAAAAAAGAAGAAGTTGAGCGTGGCCAAGTTCTCGCTAAGCCCGGTTCCGTAACTCCTCACAAGAAGTTCACGGCCGAAGCTTATATCTTGAAAAAAGAAGAAGGCGGCCGTCACACGGCATTCTTCAACGGCTACCGCCCGCAATTCTACTTCCGTACCACTGACGTGACGGGTTCTGTAACCCTTCCCGAAGGCACGGAGATGGTTATGCCCGGAGATAAAGTTTCCATGACGGTTGAGCTCATCACTCCGATCGCAATGGAAAAAGAACTCCGCTTCGCTATCCGCGAAGGTGGCCGTACGGTCGGCGCAGGCGTTGTTGCAAGCATCATTGAATAACGCTCTGTTCTCTTAGTTAAGTTAACAGGGGCTCTAATCTAGCGATTAGAGCCCCTGATTTTGTTTTAAGGGTATTTTTAAAGGGTCAGTAGCTCTAATTGGTAGAGCGTGGGATTCCAAATCCTAAGGTTCCAGGTTCGAGCCCTGGCTGGCCCGCCAAACGGGAAGATTATGAACAAGCTTAGCAAATACGTAAATGCGCTCTTTCTTCTAGCTGCCGCCCTCGTTTGGCTCGTTTCTAAGCACTATGTAGCCGTTGCTATTGGCTATTTTCAGTTAGGTCGCAAAATCGGTGTAGGCGCCGATGCCATGGGGCATATCATTCCCTTGGTTCTCGCTGTTCTCACCTTTGTTATCTTGAGCCGGACCCCCAAATCGTCGGAGTTTACCTCTGACGCCGTTGGTGAGCTGGCCCGAGTTTCTTGGCCGACCGCTCGTGATGTGCGTATTGGCACCATCGTGGTGATCATTACGGTCATCGTGGCAGGTGTTTTCCTGGGTCTGGTGGATATCGCCTTTACGGCCGTTATTCGTGGAATCTTGGGCGCCTGAGCCTTCTAATAATAAAAGCGATTTTCGCTACTTTACTTCTTGTAAAAACCTGCTCTTTTGCTTAAATACCGGCGCTTATGTCTGACACCCCCAACACAGAGCAGAGCCAGCAGTCAAACGCGGCTTCGCCCGACCTAAAGTGGTACATCGTCCACTCTCAGTCCGGTTTTGAAGCTAAAGCCAAGGCTTCACTCATCGATCAGATCAACCGCTCGGGTAAAAAGGATTTCTTCGGAGACATTCTTATCCCCGTCGAGTCGGTCGTTGAACTCGTTAAGGGGCAGAAGAAATCTACGGAGAGAAAATTTTTCCCCGGATATCTTCTCGTGAAAATGATTTTGAACGATGAGACTTGGCACATTGTGAAGTCGACGCCCCGTATTTCGGGTTTCGTCGGCAATGCGCGTAATCCGCCCGCTCTTCCCGAAGACGAGGTGAATCGCATCACGAACCAAATCACCGAAGGTGCCGCGAAAGCGAAACCTAAGTACGTATTCAAAGACGGTGACAGCGTTCGCGTTATTGATGGTCCCTTTGCGAACTTCAACGGCACCGTCGAAGAAGTTCGTCCTGAGAAAAGCAAACTGCGCGTGTTGGTTTCTATCTTTGGTCGCGCGACCCCCGTGGAATTGGATTTTATTCAGGTCGAAAAAACCTGAACAAATCACTGAACAACAAACTAGGAGGGGCGCTTAGCTCCGTTCGTACTAGTGAAAGGAAGACGTAATGGCAAAAAAGGTAACTGGGGCCATCAAGCTCCAAATTCCTGCCGGTAAAGCAAACCCGGCGCCGCCTGTTGGACCCGCGCTTGGCCAACATGGTGTCAACATCATGGAGTTCTGCAAGCAGTTCAATGCAAGAACTCAAGCGCAGGCGGCCGAGAACCTGATCATCCCGGTGATCATCACGGTTTACTCGGACAAATCGTTCACCTTCATTACCAAGACTCCTCCCGTTCCTGTGTTGCTCAAAAAAGCAGCCAAGATCGAGTCTGGTTCGGGAGTTCCGAACAAGACGAAGGTAGGCAAGGTCACGGCAGCGCAAGTGCGCCAAATCGCCGAAGTGAAGATGAAAGACATGAACTGCTTCGACGTGGAATCTGCGATCTCTCAAGTTCGCGGTACGGCACGCTCGATGGGTCTGGATGTGGTGGGTTGATATGGCGTTGAGCAAACGTACTAAACACAATCTGACGCTCGTTCAGCCTGAGAAGAAATACACGATCGACGAGAGCCTCGCGACTATCGCCAAATTCAAGCCGGCGAAGTTCGATGAAACCGTTAACGTGGCTGTTCGTCTCGGCATTGACGTCAAGCAATCTGATCAACAAGTTCGTGGCGCTACGGTGCTGCCGAACGGCTTGGGTAACAAAGTGCGCGTGGTTGTTTTCGCTAAAGGTCCGAAAGCGACCGAAGCGCAATCGGCTGGTGCAGATTTCGTCGGTGCTGACGACCTCGTTGAAAAAATCAACGGTGGTTGGATGGACTTCGACAAAGTTATTGCGACCCCGGACATGATGGTGGCGGTCTCTAAAGTGGGTAAAATCCTCGGACCTCGTGGTCTGATGCCTAACCCCAAGACGGGTACCGTAACGAACGACGTTACCAAAGCGATCAACGAAGAACGCAAAGGTAAAGTCGAGTTCCGCGCTGAAAAAGCCGGCATCGTGCATGCTCCGATTGGCAAAGTGTCTTTCGGCGCAGAAAAGCTGAAGCAAAATCTCATGAGCCTGATGGAGTCGGTGGTTAAAATGAAGCCCTCGACTTCTAAAGGCGTTTACCTCCGTTCAGTAACCCTTTCCCCCGCAATGGGCCCCGGACTCCGTCTGGATGCTTCCCAATTCGCGGGTGCAGCGGCATCTGAGGAGTGAGAGGATTTTTATGAACAAGACTGAAAAATCTGATGTTGTAGAAGTCCTCAAGGAAAAATTTGCCAAGGCTACGGCGGCATTCATCACGGAATATCGTGGAATGCCTGTCGAATCTTTGGGTGATTTAAGGAAGAAAGTTCGCGGCGGAAGCGGCGAAGTGCACGTCATTAAAAACCGTCTGGCTCGGATTGCCTCCAAAGGCTCCGCGTTCGAAGGCATGTCGGAACACTTCAAAGGTCCCGTTGCATTGGCTCTTTCGTTCAAGGATCCCGTGCCCGTCGCTAAGGCGATTACGGAATCAGTGTCTGAAACGAGCCCTTTCAAAATTCGAATGGGTAGCCTGGGCGGTAAATCTCTGTCTGAAAAAGAGATCCAGGCACTTTCGAAACTGCCTGACAGGAACACTCTCCTAGCGATGCTTCTGGGAGCTCTGCAGGCACCGATGAGAAACTTTGCAAGCGTAACGGCGGCTTTGCCCCGTGACCTCGTGAACGCCCTCACGGCCGTAAAAGATAAGAAAAACAACTAATCCATAGTTTGTATTTAGGAGGATTATAAAATGTCAGTATCTCAAGACCAACTTCTCGAAACCATCTCCAGCATGACCGTTCTCGAACTTTCGGAATTCATCAAGAAGATCGAAACCAAGTTCGGCGTTACGGCAGCCGCTCCCATGATGATGGCCGGCGCGGGCGCAGGCCCTGCTGCTGCTGCAACTGAAGAGAAAACGGAATTCACCGTTGTTCTCGTTGATGGCGGCGCTAACAAAATCAACACCATTAAAGAAGTGCGCACCTTGACTGGTCTTGGCCTCAAAGAAGCCAAAGACCTCGTTGAAGGCGCTCCCAAAACGGTCAAGGAAGGTCTCTCTAAAGCTGACGCTGAGAAGATGAAGAAGACCCTTGAAGCCGCTGGTGCCAAGGTTGACATCAAGTAAACCTCTGGTCTGTTCTCTGTGATAGTTAAGGGGCTCCGCCTAGCGCGGAGCTCCGTTTTGCTGTTTCTCAGGTCCGCGGGTGACGCGGACTGATGAAGGGGATTCATGTCGGTCCGAGATAGCTTCGAATCAGTTAAGAGAGTCAGAAAAAGTTTTGCCAAGATTTCGTCTCCTATTGAGACTCCGAACTTGGTGGACATCCAACGCAAGTCGTTTGAGCTGTTTTTGCAGGCAAACGTAGCGGGGGATAAACGCGAAAGCATTGGTCTTCAGGGCGTTTTTAAATCCGTATTTCCTATTTCGGATTTTAATAACAGCTGCTCCTTGGAGTTCGAAAGCTACACTATTGAAAAGCCGAAGTACGACGTTGATGAATGTCGCCTTCGGGGGATGACGTTCGCCGCGCCGATTAAGATCACGGTTCGCCTCGTTGTTTGGGAAACCGACGACCAGACGAAAACGCGCACTATTCGCGACGTCAAAGAGCAAGAAGTCTACATGGGCGAAATTCCGCTCATGACTGAAACCGGTTCGTTTATCATCAATGGCACGGAACGTGTCGTTGTTTCGCAATTGCATCGTAGTCCGGGCGTATTTTTCGACCACGACAGCGGATTGACCCACTCGAGTGGGAAGCTCATCTTCTCGGCGCGGATTATTCCGTACCGTGGTAGCTGGCTCGATTTCGAATTCGATCCGAAGGATTACCTGTACTGCCGTATCGATCGCCGCCGGAAATTGCCGGTCACGGTGCTGCTCAAAGCTCTCGGCATGAACACCGAAGAGATTTTGAACTACTTCTACGACATCGAAGAAATTACGATGGACGCTGATGGTCAGTTCTCGCGTGAAGTGAATCCGACGGTTTTGTTGGGCCAGCGCGCGAACCAGGACATCATTGATTCCAAGTCGAACGAAGTCATTCTCAAGAAGAGCCGCAAGTTCACGCGTGCCATTATTGCCGAACTCGAAAAACGCAAAATCAAGACCATTCCCATGGTCGAAGAAGAAGTCGTTAATCGGGTTGTGACGGCCGATATCATGCACCCCAAAACGCATGAGGTTCTCGTCGAAGTTAACCAAACTTTGACGGAAGCTGATATCAGCAAGCTCCGCGATGCGGGCGTCAAGAAGGTCCCCACGGCCTTCATCGACGGCGTTAACGTTGGTTCGTTCCTGCGCGACACCTTGCTGGTGGACAAAATTAGTTCGCAAGAGGAAGCCCTGATCGAAATCTTTAAACGGATGCGGCCTGGTGATCCTCCCACGCTCGAGTCCTCGAAGAACTTGTTCCATGACATGTTCTTCAACGAGGCTCGTTACGATCTCTCCAAAGTAGGTCGTCTCAAGATCAATCACAAGTTCAACTTCAAAGACGTCCCCCTCGAGACGTCCATTTTGACGAAGAACGATATTCTTTGCACGGTTAAGCACCTCATTGAACTCAAAAACGGCCGGGGCGTTGTGGACGATATCGACCACTTGGGCAACCGCCGTGTTCGTTCGGTTGGTGAATTGCTGGAGAACCAATACCGCATTGGCTTGGTTCGTATGGAGCGCGCCGTTAAAGAACGTATGAGCTTGCAAGAGATCGAGACGCAAATGCCTCACGATCTTATCAACTCCAAGCCCGTGAACGCGATCGTGAAGGAATTCTTTGGTTCCTCGCAATTGAGCCAGTTCATGGAGCAAACGAACCCGCTGTCGGAAATCACCCACAAGCGCCGTCTCTCGGCCCTTGGGCCCGGTGGTTTGACTCGGGAACGTGCCGGCTTCGAAGTGCGCGACGTACACGTCACTCACTACGGCCGTATCTGCCCGATTGAAACTCCCGAAGGACCGAACATCGGTCTGATTTCCTCCCTTGCAACTTTTGCCAAGGTGAACGATTACGGTTTCGTTGAAACGCCGTATCGCAAAGTGGAAAATGGTCGCGTTACCGACGAAGTAACGTACTACTCGGCCCTGGAAGAAGAAGGCCACTCGATCGCGCAGGCCAACGTGCCGCTCGACGAAAAGGGTCGCTTCAAGTCCGAATTCACCGAAGCTCGCCGTCGCGGCGATCCTTCGCTCGTTCGTACCGAGGAAGTGGACTTGGTCGACGTATCGCCGAACCAGCTTGTGTCCGTAGCCGCTTCACTCGTTCCCTTCCTTGAGAACGACGACGCGAACCGGGCACTCATGGGCTCGAACATGCAACGTCAGGCCGTGCCGCTGATGATCCCGAAAGCTCCGCTCGTAGGTACGGGCGTTGAGCGTCTCGTGGCTCGCGACTCCGGAGTGACCGTTGTGGCTCGTAACGACGGTATCGTAGAAAGCGTTGATGCGTCCCGTATCGTTGTTCGTACCGAAGGTCGCAGCAAGACCACCGGTAGTGAAGTCGATATCTACAACCTCGTTAAGTACCGCCGTTCTAACCAGAATACCTGCGTGAACCAGCGCCCCATCGTTGAAGTGGGCGATAAAGTTCGCAAGGGTGAAGTGATCGCCGATGGTCCCTCGACCGAACTCGGTGAATTGGCGCTTGGTCAGAACATCCTCGTGGCGTTCATGCCGTGGGGTGGTTACAACTTCGAAGACTCGATTTTGATCTCCGAACGCCTTCTGCGCGACGACGTATTCACGTCCATCCACATCGAAGAATTCGAGTGCGTGGCTCGCGATACCAAGTTGGGCAAAGAAGAAATCACGCGCGACATCCCGAACTCTGGCGAAGAAGCGCTTCGTAACCTAGACGCTACGGGCATTATCCGTATCGGCGCTGAAGTCACCCCCGGTGACATCATGGTCGGTAAGATCACTCCCAAAGGCGAAACTCAGCTTTCGCCCGAAGAAAAATTGCTCCGCGCAATCTTCGGTGAAAAAGCCGGCGACGTACGCGATACGTCTCTGCGGGTTCCGCCCGGTGTCTACGGTACTGTAATCAACGCTCACATCTTTAGCCGCGAAGGCATTGATAAAGATGAGCGTTACCAGCAAATCGTGCGCGATGAAGAAGAGCGCCTGCTCAAAGAGCAAGCAATCGAAATCACCGTGATTCGTCAGGCGACCCTCAAGAAGATTAAAAAACTTCTTACGGGTGGCGAAACGACCGGCAAACTTCTCTCCGAAGATGGTGAGCTCACGCTCCTCAAAAAAGGTCAGAAGCTTACGTCGGAAGACATCGATTCCGTTCCGTTCAACCTGCTTCGCCACATTCCGGTCGAAGAGAAGCTCGAAGAGCAGCTCGTTCGCATCATGGATTCCGTTGAAGAGCAGATGGACTTGGTTCGCATCGTGTTCAACGAAAAAATTGGTAAGCTCAAGAAGGGCGATGAACTGCCTCCGGGCGTCATCAAGATGGTTAAGGTCTCGGTCGCGATCAAGCGTAAGCTCTCGGTCGGTGACAAGATGGCCGGCCGTCACGGTAACAAAGGGGTTATTTCCCGTATCCTACCGTCCGAAGATATGCCCTTCATGGCCGATGGCACTCCCGTTGATATCGTGTTGAACCCCCTCGGCGTTCCTTCGCGTATGAACGTGGGACAGATTCTGGAAACCCACCTAGGCTTTGCAGCTCGGGGACTGGGCGAACGAATCAACGAAATGCTGCTGAACTACAAGCCCAATGAAATGCGCAGCTACCTGAAGCAAGTTTTGGAAGCCCCGGAGTACCAGAAGTACTTGGACACCGCTTCCGATGACGAAGTGAAGCGTATTGCGCAGACCTACCATGAGGGCGTTCCCATGGCCTCGGCCGTGTTCGATCGTGCGTCGGAAGAAGATATCCGCCACATGCTCGAATTGGCTAAGATTCCGACGACGGGTCAATTGACCTTGTTTGACGGACGCACGGGAGAATCCTTCGATCACGATGTGACGGTTGGCATCATGTACATGCTCAAGCTGCACCACTTGGTCGAAGACAAGATCCATGCGCGGTCCATCGGGCCCTACAGTCTCGTTACGCAACAGCCTCTGGGCGGTAAAGCTCAGTTCGGTGGTCAGCGTCTCGGGGAGATGGAAGTTTGGGCACTAGAAGCTTATGGCGCCGCTTATGGCCTCCAAGAAATGTTGACCGTTAAGTCGGACGACGTGGTTGGTCGTACTCGGATGTACGAAGCTATTGTTAAGGGCGAGAACATTCTCGAACCCGGTATGCCTGAATCTTTCAACGTACTCATGCAGGAGTTGAAAGCTCTCTGCTTGAACGTCGAACTTTTGGAACACGCTCGGGAATAAGGGGACAAGGAATACTATGAAGGATTTACTTAACTTCTTTGATAAGCCCGTCGATCCTCTTCGTTTCTCGTCCGTCCAGATCAAACTGGCCGGCCCGGAAATGATTCGGAACTGGTCGCACGGTGAAGTCAAAAAGCCCGAGACCATTAACTACCGTACTTTCAAACCTGAGAAAGACGGCCTCTTCTGCGCGAAGATTTTCGGACCCATCAAGGATTACGAATGTCTTTGCGGCAAATACAAGCGGATGAAATTCCGTGGCGTCATTTGCGAGAAGTGTGGCGTAGAAGTCACTCAGGCTAAAGTGCGTCGCGAACGCATGGGCCACATCGAATTGGCGACCCCGGTTGCCCACGTGTGGTTCCTCCGCTCGCTGCCTTCGCGTATTGCCACCATTCTCGACATGTCCCTCAAGGACCTCGAGCGCGTACTCTACTGCGAAGCCTACATCGTTACGGATCCCGCTGACACCGAACTCAAAGTCGGTGAAATTTTGTCCGAAGATCGTTACCAAGAAGCGATCAAAAAATTCGGTCATAAATTCTCCGCAGGAATGGGCGGCGATGCCGTTCGCGAATTGCTGAAGAAAATCGACATCGTTAAGTTGTCGGATGAGCTGCGCGAAGCGATTCAGCATGTCACCAGCGATGCGACCCGCAAGAAAATCTCCAAGCGCTTGAAGGTTGTCGAAGCCTTCCGTGAATCGGGTAACAACCCCGAACACATGATGATGGAAGTCATTCCCGTGTTGCCGCCGGATTTGCGTCCGCTGGTGCCTCTGGATGGCGGTCGTTTTGCGACATCGGATTTGAACGACCTCTACCGTCGTGTCATTAACCGCAACAACCGTCTTCGTCGCCTGATGGAGCTCAACGCTCCGGACATCATCATTCGTAACGAAAAACGGATGTTGCAGGAAGCTGTCGACGCCTTGTTCGACAACGGTCGTCGTGGCAAGACCTTTACTGGTCCCAACAAGCGTCCGCTGCGCTCCCTGTCTGACACCCTCAAGGGTAAATCGGGTCGCTTCCGTCAAAACCTTTTGGGTAAACGCGTCGATTACTCGGGTCGTTCCGTTATCGTCGTAGGCCCCGAACTTAAACTGCACCAGTGCGGTCTTCCCAAGAAGATGGCGCTCGAGCTCTTCAAGCCGTTCATTTACAACAAGCTCGAAGAAAAAGGTTTCGTCACCACGATCAAATCGGCCAAAAAGATGGTCGAAAAAGAGAAAGACGAAGTTTGGGATATTTTGGAAGACGTCGTTCGTGAGCACCCGGTGCTTTTGAACCGCGCTCCGACCCTCCACCGTCTTGGTATCCAAGCGTTCGAACCTGTGCTAGTCGAAGGTAAAGCTATTCAGCTGCACCCCCTCGTCTGTACGGCTTTCAACGCTGACTTTGACGGTGACCAAATGGCCGTTCACGTGCCCCTCTCGATCGAAGCTCAGATCGAGGCACGCGTTTTGATCATGTCCACCAACAACATCCTGAAGCCTGCCGATGGTAAACCCATCATCATGCCCAGCCAGGATATCGTGTTGGGTATTTACTACATGACCCGTTTGCGCCCCGGCGCTATCGGCGAAGGTCGCGTCTTCAAGGACCGTCCTGAAGTGGCCATGGCTTACGACCTTCAACAGGTCGACCTCCAGGCTAAGATCCAGTGCCGTTTCCGTGGTAAGCGCGTTGAAACGACCGTGGGTCGGATTCTCCTCTCGGAAATCGTTCCGGCAGACATCCCCTTCGACGTTTACAACAAAACTTTGGCCAAGAAAGATTTGGCCGACTTGCTCGACCTTTGCTACCGCTTAATGGGTCCCAAACAGACCGTTCTGTTGGCCGACTCTCTGCGTAGCATCGGTTACAAGTACGGAACCAAGGCTGGTATGTCGATCGCCATGAAAGACATGCTCATTCCTGGATCCAAGTCGAAGTTCATCGAAAATGCTTATAAAGAAGTTCAGGCCATCGAGAACCAGTACGTTGAAGGTTTGATTACCGACGGCGAACGCTACAACAAGGTGATCGATATCTGGGCACAAGTTTCGGAAGCCATTTCTTCTGAAATGATGAAAGGTCTCGCTAAAGAACAGATCACTCTGTCCGATGGCAAGACCATTGAAACGCAGTCCTTCAACCCGATCTACGTTATGGCAGATTCGGGCGCGCGGGGCTCGCCGGTTCAAATTAAACAGTTGGCTGGTATGCGTGGTTTGATGGCCAAGCCGTCCGGCGAAATCATCGAGACTCCGATTACGGCTAACTTCCGTGAAGGTCTGACGGTACTTCAGTACTTCATTTCGACCCACGGTGCTCGTAAAGGTCTCGCGGATACGGCGCTCAAAACCGCTAACTCTGGATACTTGACTCGTCGTCTCGTCGACGTGGCTCAAGACGCCGTGATCACTGAATTCGACTGCGGTACGACGGAAGGCATCGAAATGACTCCGCTGATTGAAGGCGGCGACGTTATCGAGGGCATTGGCGATCGTATTCTGGGTCGCGTTTCCATGGAAGAAGTCAAGCACCCGACCTCGGGCGCAGTGATCATTGCCAAGGAAGACCTCATCGATGAAGGCAAGGTTGCCGCTATCGAAGAAGCAGGTATCGAACGTATCAAGATTCGCTCCGTGCTGACCTGTAAGGCTCGTCGCGGCATCTGTGCTCATTGCTATGGTCGCGATCTTGCTCGCGGTCATATGGTGAACATCGGCGAAACTGTCGGTGTCATTGCGGCTCAATCGATCGGTGAACCTGGAACTCAGTTGACGATGCGTACCTTCCACATTGGTGGTGCCGCAACTCGTCGCGCTGAACAGTCCTCGATTGAAGTGCGTACGCCGGGTACCCTCAAATTCGTACGTCCCTTGTTCGTTAAAAACCGCGAAGGCACCATGACGGTCATGAACCGTAACTGTGAAGTCATCGTGGTCGACGAAACGGGTCGCGAACGCGAGCGCTACAATCTGGCCTACGGATCGAAAACGAAATTTAAAGAAGGCGATGCCGTTCAAAAGGGCACCGTCATTGCCGAGTGGGATCCTTACGCTATTCCCGTCATGACGGAATTCCGCGGTAAGGTCGTCTACACTGAATTGAAAGAAGCCGTATCCGTCGCGGAACAAACCGACGAAGTTACGGGTCTCGTTCGTCGTGTGGTCATTGACTCGCAAGCCGCTGCACTTCGTCCGCGGATTGCCATCGAAGTTGATGGTGAAATTCGCAACCAATACTTCTTGCCGGTAGGCGCGACGATCGTCGTTAGCGACGGCGATATGGTTGAGCCGGGCGATATCTTGGCAAAAATGCCTCGTGAGTCGGGTAAAACCAAGGACATCACGGGCGGTCTGCCTCGCGTGGCTGAACTTTTTGAAGCTCGTAAACCTAAAGATTGTGCAGTTATTGCGGCAATCGATGGCGTGGTTAGCTTCGGTAAAGACACCAAAGGCAAACGCAAAGTATTGGTTACGCCCGAATCAGGCGAAATCACGGAATACCTCATCCCGCGCGGTAAGCACATTATCGTTCAGGAAGGTGACTTGGTTCGTCGCGGTGACCGTCTCATCGACGGTGCGGCTAACCCCCACGACATCTTGGCGGTTCTTGGTGAAACCTCTTTGGCGACCTACATGGTCAACGAAGTGCAGGAAGTTTACCGTCTGCAAGGTGTGCGTATTAACGACAAGCACATTGAAATTATCGTTCGTCAGATGCTCCGTCGCGTGCGCGTCGCTGAAGCTGGTGATACCGGCTTCCTCGAAGGCGAAAGCGTCGATAAGCAGATCCTCATGGATACGAACGCTAAAGTCATCGCTAACGGCGGGAAACCGGCCAAAACTGATCCCTTGTTGCTGGGTATCACGCGGGCAAGTCTCTCGACCGAATCTTGGGTGTCGGCTGCGTCCTTCCAAGAGACCACGAAAGTCCTTACTGAGGCCGCCATCGCTGGCCGTAAGGATATGCTGCGTGGACTCAAGGAAAACGTCAGCATGGGCCGCCTGATCCCCGCAGGTACGGGTATTCGCCACTATCAGGCGATCCGTCCGGAACTGGACCTCGAAGAAGAGGCCCTGCCGGTAGGCCGCGTGTATCAAGCGCCTCCCATCGAAGATACCGACGATATGTCGCTTGTTTAATGAAGTGCGTTGACGCGGGTAGTAGTTTTAGGTTACGCAATGGCGTTCAAACTTTGTACTGGAGAAGTGAAAGGTTAGTTAAATATGCCGACAATTAGTCAGCTAGTTCGTTCAGGTAGGCAAAAACAACGGGTTAAGTCAAAGTCTCCGGCTTTGATGAACTGCCCCCAAAAACGTGGTGTTTGTACACGTGTTTACACGGCTACTCCCAAGAAGCCTAACTCGGCTCTCCGTAAGGTTTGCCGCGTGAAACTGACCAACGGTTTCGAAGTTACTTCTTACATCCCCGGTGTGGGTCACAACCTTCAGGAGCACTCGGTGGTTCTGATTCGTGGCGGCCGGGTAAAAGACCTTCCGGGTGTCCGTTACCACGTTGTTCGTGGAACTTTGGATACCCAAGGTGTTGCTAACCGTAAACAAAGCCGTTCCAAATACGGCGCGAAACGGCCTAAGTAAGGCAAGGGTGATTCATGGCTCGTAGACGTGTAGCAGAGAAACGCAAAGTACTTCCCGATCCGAAGTTTAACGACAAGGTTCTGGGTAAATTCATCAACGACTTGATGATCTCCGGTAAAAAATCCGTAGCAGAAAAAATCTGCTACGGTGCTTTGGATATCATCGAAAAGAAGCTGAGCGACGATCCCCTTAAGATTTTCAAAAAAGCTCTTAACAACGTAAAGCCTGCGGTGGAAGTTCGTTCCCGCCGCGTTGGTGGCGCTACTTACCAAGTGCCCGTTGAAGTTCGTCCCGACCGTCGTCAAACGCTAGCTTCGCGTTGGATCGTTCTTTACTCCAAAGAACGCCCCGGTAAAAACATGGTTGAAAAGCTTGCGGCCGAACTTATGGACGCTTGTGAAAACCGTGGCGGTGCGATCAAGAAGCGTGAAGACGTGCATAAAATGGCCGAAGCCAACAAGGCTTTCGCTCATTTCCGCTGGTAGTTGCTAGTTAGATTTTAGTTCGAGGCCCCGGCAAAAAGTGAAAAACTTCACTTTTTGCCGGGGCCTTTTGTTTTTCCCGTCTGAGCCGATTATTAAGTGCACTTATGGCCGAGCCAAAAAAAGTTCCCCTCCAGAAGTTTCGCAACATTGGCATTATTGCCCACATTGATGCAGGAAAGACCACCGTCACCGAGCGGATTCTT
Organism: Bdellovibrionales bacterium; assembly: GCA_018266335.1. The sequence goes on along the minus strand of JAFEAR010000176.1, from coordinate 48,171 downwards.
TACTACACCGGAACGAGCCATAAGATTGGAGAGGTTCATGACGGTAACACGGTCATGGACTGGATGGAGCAGGAACGTGAACGCGGGATTACGATCACTTCCGCGGCTATCACCTGCTTTTGGAAAGACTATCGCATCAATATCATCGATACGCCGGGACACGTGGACTTCACCATTGAAGTCGAACGTTCGTTACTCGTGCTGGATGGCGCGTGTGGCGTCTTCTCGGCCGTTGAGGGGGTAGAGCCTCAATCCGAAACCGTTTGGCGGCAGGCCAATAAGTATCACGTGCCGCGCATTGCCTTCGTAAATAAGATGGATCGGGTCGGTGCCGACTTTGATGCGGTAGTGGCGCAAATTCGCGAGCGTTTGGAAGCTAACCCAGTAAAAATCACCTTACCGATCGGTAAGGAAGATTCTTTCAGTGGGCTTATCGATCTCGTAAAAATGGAGGCGCTGATTTGGGATGCCTCCGACACATCACTCGGTGCAAAATTCGAGCGGAAACCTATTCCGGAGGATCTCAAGCCTGACGCCGAAGCCGCGCGGACGGAGCTCATTGAGACCGTGGCCGAATTCGATGATCAGCTTATGAATAAATATCTCGAGGGCGGCGAAGTTACGAACGCCGAAATCGTACAGGCCCTGCGCAAGGGCACGATTGCCCTGAAGGCCGTGCCCGTGCTCTGCGGATCTGCTTTTAAAAATCGGGGCGTGCAGCCCTTGCTTGACGCAGTGGTAGATTATTTGCCGAGCCCGGTAGACCTGCCTCCCATGCAGGGCTTCGATCCCAAAAAAACGGATAAGGTTATCCAACGGAAGGCCGATCCTTCGGAGCCCTTCTCGGCGCTGGCGTTTAAGATCATGAATGACGGCTTCGTGGGCAACCTCACTTTCGTGCGCGTTTATTCTGGGGAGTTGTCGGTCAACGACAGTGTGCTCAACGTTGTGAAGGATAAGCGAGAGCGGGTAGGGCGTATTTTGCTCATGCATGCCAATAAGCGCGAAGACGTCTCGAGTGCAGTCGCGGGCGAAATTGTGGCCCTTCCTGGACTGCGCTTCACGATGACGGGGGATACCCTTTGTGCGGATAAGCACCCCATTCAGTTCGAGAAGATGGACTTTCCGGAGCCTGTGATCTCGATTGCCGTAGAGCCCAAAACAAAGGCCGACCAGCCGAAGCTCGTCCAGTCGCTAGAGCGTCTTTCGTGGGAAGACCCCTCCCTTAGGGTGACCGTCAACGAAGAGACTGGTCAGATGCTCATCTCGGGCATGGGGGAGTTGCACCTAGAGATCATTGTGGATCGCCTGCTTCGGGAATTTAAGCTCGATGTGAACGTCGGAAATCCTCAGGTGGCCTTTAAGGAGACGATTTTCCGTGAATCTCAGGGCGAGGGCAAGGTTGCTCGTCAGGTGGGCGGAAAGGGGCAGTATGGACATGTCATCCTTTCTGTAGCTCCGGCCAAGGGGCAATCCAGTAGTGTGGAAAACCTGTTGGATCCTAAGGCGCTGCCCCGAGAGTTTATGGTGGCCATCGAGCAAAGCATTAAAGAGTCCCTCCAGTCCGGGGTCTTGGCGGGCTTCCCCCTGGTCGATGTAAAAGTTTTGATCAAGGGCACGTCTTTTCAAGAAAATGAGTCCAATGAGATCGCTTATCGCATAGCGGCTGGCCTGGCGCTCCGTGAGGCGCTCGAAAAGGCCTCTCCTAAGCTTTTGGAGCCGGTCATGAAGGCTCAGATCGTCGTTCCTCCGGACCACGTAGGCGACGTTGTGGGCGATTTAGGCACCCGTCGAGGCAAGGTCCAAGCCTTGGATGCCCGGGGGGCGAACTGGCAGGTTATTTCGGCCGAGGTTCCGCTTTCGACCATGTTTGGCTATTCCACGGCCCTTCGGAGCAAGACCCATGGGCGAGGAACTTTCACCCTCGAGTTTGAGCGCTATGAATCCATGCCAGATGTGGTAGAGAAGGCCGTTCTGAAGCGTCTGACGGGCCTAGATCACTGACTTGTTTCGAGTCGTTTTCCTCTCGAAAACGGCCGCCAAAAAAAGTTGGTTTTTAGCTTGATTTCATTCGTTCGCGAGTTATATAAGACACCCTCGTTTTAACCAGGTTCTTTGAGAGTCCAAATTTAGATGGAGAGAAAGTCGGGAATTTCGCTATGAGAGTTCAAAAGATCCGAATCAAGCTCAAGGCGTTCGACAGCAGATTGCTGGACACGGCTGTTGTGTCGATCCTTGATACAGTCAAGAGAACTGGCGCAGATATCGCCGGTCCCATTCCGTTGCCTACGTCAGTTAACCGTTTCACGGTTTTGCGTAGCCCGCACATCGACAAGAAGAGTCGCGAACAGTTTGAGATTCGCACTCACAAACGTCTCATCGACATTTTGGAACCGAACCAACAGACTGTCGATTCACTGATGAAATTGGATCTTGCTGCCGGCGTCGACGTCGAGATCAAGCTTTGAGGTGAACGAATATGTCTAAACTTTCCCTTCCAGTTATTAACTTTGACGGCAAAACGCTTTCGTCGCTTGACGCAAGCCCTGCCATCTTCGGAACTGAACCCAATGAAGCTGTTGTGCACTTCGCATGCGAAGGCCAGCGTTTTAGCTTCTACAAGCGGACGGCTTGCTCTAAGACCCGTAGCGCCGTGAGTGGTGGCGGTAAAAAAATTCGCCAACAAAAAGGCAGCGGTGGTGCTCGTCAGGGTGGCAACCGTGCTCCTCATTGGGTTGGCGGCGGTGTCGTGTTCGGCCCGGCCCCCATTCTTCGTGGATTCAAAGTAAACAAGAAAATTAAAAAAGCAGCGCTCGTTTCGGTTCTTTCGGACCGTTACTCTGGCGGCCAAATTCGCGTCCTCCGCAGCGACTTGAAAAAGCCCGCGGCGAAGACGGTTTCGGGTTTGCTCTCTGCTCTTTCGTTGAGCTCGGCTCGCGTAGGTGTGGTGGTTTCCAAAGGAAGCGATCAACTCTTGCTGAAGAGCGCACGTAACCTCAAGAACGTAGACGTTCTCTCCGAAGAAAAGTGGACCTGCCTTGATTTCATCAAGACGGACACTCTCATTTTCTCGGAAGCCGCTTACGCTAGTCTGACCAAGCGTCTGGAGACCGAGTCATGAAAATTTTGACCGATAAAATTATTCAGCCGTACATGACGGAGAAGAGCACTAAAGCTCAAGAAACGAAAAATGAGTTCGCGATTATCGTGGACCCTTCGTTGACCAAAGTTGAAATCAAAAAGGCTGTGAAGGATGTGTTCGGTGTAACCGCTGAATCCGTACGCACGGTCATTTTCCGTAAAAAAGTGCGTCGCACCAAGAAGGGGGAGATTGCTCCTCGTTCTTTCAAGAAAGCTCTCATTCGTTTGCCTGCCGGTAAGCGTCTCGAGCTGAAGTGATTGGTTGGAGTAGCAAACGATGAAATCCTACAGACCTACATCCCCCGCAGTTCGGCAGATGACTCGGGAAGATTTTTCGGAACTTGAAACTAGCAAGCTCCCGAAGAACCTTCTGACGTCGCTTCCCGAAAAAGCTGGTCGTAACAACTACGGTCACATGACCACTCGTCACAAAGGTGGCGGTCACAAGCGTAACTATCGCGTTGTTGAATTTAAACGCGCCTTCATCGGCGTGCCCGCTGTTGTGGCTGGAATTTTCTACGATCCGAACCGTAGCGCTCGTTTGGCTCTATTGAATTATGCCAACGGTCACAAGGGCCTGATTCTGGCGCCCGTTGGAATGAAGAAAGGGGATCGCGTTGAATGTGGTCCCGACGCTGACATTCGTCCGGGCAATGCTTTGCCGCTGCAAAACATTCCGCTTGGTTCGACGATCCATAATATCGAACTTAAGCCTGGTCGCGGTGGACAGATTGTTCGTACGGCTGGTGCCGCTGCTCAGTTGCTGGGCCGCGAAGGCATCGATGCACAAATTCGTCTTCCGAGTGGCGAAGTTCGCCTAATTAACGTTAATTGCTACGCAACGATTGGTCAGGTCGGCAACGTCGAGCATGAGTCTCGTGTTATCGGCAAAGCTGGTCGTTCGCGCTGGCTTGGCAAACGTCCTGCTAACCGCGGCACGACGATGAACCCTGTTGATCACCCGCACGGTGGTGGTGAAGGTCGTACCAAGGGTGGCCGTCACCCGGTTACTCCGTGGGGTCAGCCGACCAAAGGGTACAAAACGCGTAATAACAAACGCACTACTTCTCGGATTGTACGTGGTCGTCCGAGAGGCAAGATGACTCAAGGCAAGGCGTAGAGGATAAATAAATGGCAAGGTCTTTAAAAAAAGGTCCCTTTGTAGCGAACCATTTGGCGAAGAAAATCGACGAGGCTCAAAACTCGAAGAAAAAAGGCGTCATCAAAACTTGGTCGCGTGCTTCAACGATTGCTCCGAACGCGATCGGCCTCTCCTTCGCGGTTCATAACGGTAAAAAATTCGTTCCCGTGTATGTTACTGACAACATGGTCGGGCACAAATTCGGCGAATTCGCTCCGACTCGTTCTTTCGGTGGACATACTGCCGGTGATAAGAAAGCCGCTGCTGGTAAGTAAGCGGTATAAGGAAAGATTATGAAGCAGGTTAAAATCCCCGAAGCATCCAAGGCTTACTTGAAGATGGCAATGATCTCCCCGGTCCGTTGCCGTCAAATGGCCGACATGATTCGCGGAAAAAAGATTGAACACGCGAATCGCATTCTTCTTCTCGAGAAGCCTAAGGCGGCACGAATTCTTCTGAAACTGTTGCGTTCGGCTATGGCCAACGCTCAGCAGAAAGGTGTTTCCGATATGGATCGCCTTTACGTGAGCGAGCTTCAAATCAATGAAGGTCCTCGTATTAAACGCTTCATGCCTCGTGCGCACGGTCGTGCGGATGGCCGTTGGACGCGTACGTCCCATGTTGAAATGAGTTTGGCAGAAAAAGCCGCAAAAGTTGCTGCGAAAAAATCTAAATCCTCGAAAAAGAAAGGGGATAACTGATCATGGGACAGAAGACACATCCTATTGGGTTTCGGGTTGGCGTAATTCGCCCCTGGGAGTCTCGTTGGTTCGCTGAAAAGGACTTCGGCAAGCTTCTTTTGGAAGACATCAAAGTTCGTCGCTTCGTTAAAGAGAAGCTGTACTCTGCAGGTGTTTCGAAAATCGAAATTGAAAGAACCGCAGGGAAAATTCGCATTAACGTTTTCTCGGCCCGTCCCGGTATTGCTATCGGCAAAAAAGGCGCGGGAATTGAACAAATCAAAGCTGACGTTGCTAAGAGCATCGGCAAGAATCCGGATGACGTTTTCTTAAACGTTACTGAAGTTCGTAAAGCTGAAGCTGATGCGCAATTGATCGCGGAAAGCATTGCGAACCAATTGGAACGTCGTATCGCTTACCGCCGGGCCATGAAGAAAGCTATTCAGCAGGCCATGAAGTTTGGCGTTAAAGGAATCAAGGTTCGTACCTCTGGCCGTTTGGCCGGAGCTGAAATTGCCCGTACGGAAAAGTACGCTGAGGGATCCGTCCCCTTACATACGCTCCGTGCAGACATCGACTTCGGTTTTGCCGAAGCGAAGACCACGTACGGAATCATCGGAATCAAAGTTTGGGTTTACAAAGGTGAAGTCGATATGCGCACTCGTATGGGTGGCACGCCGAACAGTATGCCTTCGTCCCAAATGGGTACGGAAAGGGCTTAAGACATGCTAGCTCCCAAGAAAGTTAAGTATCGTAAAGTACAGAAGGGCAAGATGCGCGGTCTCGCGACTCGCGGCAATCGTTTGTCTTTCGGTGAGTTCGGTCTCCAGTGCCAAGAATGTGGCTGGATTACGGCCCGTCAAATTGAAGCTAGTCGTATTGCTATGACTCGCTTCATTAAGCGCGGCGGTAAAGTTTGGATTCGGATTTTCCCTCAGAAATCGATTACCAAAAAAGCAGCTGAGACTCGAATGGGTAGCGGTAAAGGTAACCCGGAATACTGGGTTGCTGTAGTTAAGCCCGGAACGGTGTTGTTCGAGATGGAAGGCGTTACTCGCGAGATCGCTCGTAAAGCAATGACCCTTGCTCTCCATAAGCTGCCGATTCGTACCAAGATGATTTCTCGTTCGGACATGATTGTTTGAGGCATAGCGAAACATGGCGCCTACTAAGAAAAAAACAGCAGTAAAGAAAACGGTGGCTAAGAAAGCTAAAGCCCCCGCGAAAAAGAAGGCAGTTGCGGCCGATAAAGCTGCGGCTCCTCAGGATCGTCGCGGATTGGCCGCGCGGGCTCGCCAGTTGAAGTCGGAACTTCTTGCTATCCGCTTCAATCTACAGGCTCCGAACCTCACGGAATACCGCACCAAGCGCCGTGAACTCGCCACCGTCCTGAGAGATTTGGCTTAATAAGGATCGTTATGTCGGTAAAAGTTTTTGAAGGTCTAGTTAATAGCAACAAAATGCAGAAAACGTTGGTCGTTTCGGTGACCCGTAAGTACCGCGAAAGTCGGATTGGAAAAATCGTTTCCACCCGCAAAAAATATAAAGTGCACTGTGAAGATTCTACGGTTGCTGTTGGCGACCGCGTTTCCTTCGCGGAGTGCAGTCCGATCAGTAAAGAGAAGAAGTTCCGCTTTCTCAAGGTTGTTAAGAAGGGGGACGTTATCGATCCCGCCGCCTTGGAGTAGTGGTCTAACGTTTTTTTGGAGTTTTAGTTATGATTCAACATTGCACCCACCTTACCGTGGCCGACAATTCGGGCGCTAAAGAACTTAAGTGTATTAAAGTTCTTGGCGGTACCCGTCGTCGGTACGCCACGATCGGGGACATTATCGTTTGCTCGGTGAAAGCCGCGACCCCCGAAAGTAAAATCAAGAAGGGTGACGTTTGCAAAGCGGTCATCGTTCGTACTCGTAAAGAAATTCGCCGTACCGATGGCAGCTATATTCGTTTCGACGAGAACGCTGCTGTACTGATCAACCCCTCGAAAGAGCCGATCGGTACTCGGGTATTTGGTCCTGTTGCGCGTGAGCTGCGTGGAAAATCTTTCCTGAAAATCGTTTCGCTTGCTCCGGAGGTTTTGTGAATTTGGCAAAAGTTAAACACCTAAAGAAGGGCGATCTCGTTGTAGCTCTTTCCGGTGCTTTTAAAGGCAAGACCGGTAAAGTGGCTGAAGTGCGTCAAGCTAAACAGATGATTCGCGTTGATGGTATTGGAACAGTTAAGCGTCACACCAAACCCTCGCAGACTAATCCTAAGGGTGGAATCGTAGAAAAACTGCGTTGGATGCCGGCGAGCGTGTTCCAAGTTTGCAGCGATTCGGGCAAAGCAATGGGCCGCGTTGGCTCCGAAGCTGGCAAAGATGGCGATAAGAAGCGCGTGTTCCGCAAGGGCTCCGCGGTCAAGAAAGGCAAGTAAGACATGAGCGCGAATGTTCAACCTCGTCTTCAGACGATGTATCAGGATAAAATCCGTAAAAAATTCATCGATTCTGGCACCTTCAAAAACGTCATGCAGGTTCCTCGTTTGACCTCCATTACGGTTTCTTGCTCGATGAAAGATGCGATCACGAATCCGAAGACTCTGGAGCAGATGGCTGCTGATTTGACCCGTATTACGGGTCAAAAAGTTTCGGTTACTAAGTCTAAAAAGGCTATCGCAAACTTCAAGTTGCGTGCTGGCCTTAACATTGGCTGCGTAGTTACTCTTCGTCGCCAGCGTATGTACGAGTTTCTTGATCGCTTTATTTCGATCGCTAGTCCTCGTATTCGTGACTTCAAAGGATTCGCCGACAAGAGTTTTGACGGTCGCGGCAACTACTCTTTCGGAATCAAAGAACACACAATCTTCCCTGAAGTTGATTATGACTCGGTGGACAAGGTTCGTGGCTTCAACATCACCATTGGCACTACGGCTAACAGTGATAAAGATGCATTGGAGCTTCTGAAGGAATTTGGTTTTCCCTTCAAGAAGCAGGGAGTTTAATCATGGTTAACGATCAACTTTCTGACTTCCTTACGCGCATTCGCAATGCGGGTTTGGGTCGTAACTCTAAAGTAGATGTGTTCAATTCGCGTCTGAATCGCAGCGTTGCTGAGATTCTAGTGAATCAAGGCTACGTGAAGAGCTTCAAAGAAGTTGCCGTGGAAGGTAAAACCTGGCTGCGTCTCTATTTGAAATTTGAAAACGGAGACCTCAAAAAACCTGTCATCAATGGATTGAAGCGTGTGTCTAAGCCTGGCTTGCGCCGCTATGTTCATTCGGATGGAATTCCTAAGGTTGTTAGTGGCCTGGGTTTGGCGATTCTTTCGACTTCGAAAGGTGTTCTTTCGGATCGGGATGCGCGTAAGCTTGGCGTGGGCGGAGAGCACCTCTGCTCTATCTGGTAAGGGGTTGAAGCTGTATGTCGCGACTTGGAAAACAACCTATTCAAATTCCCTCGGGAGTGAAAGCTTCCGTGACCGCTGGATTGCTCAAGGTCGAAGGCCCCAAAGGCAAGCTCGATCTTAAGATCCCCTCCGGTGTGGATTTGGTTTTGGAACAAACGAAGATTTCGGTTAACCGCAAATCTGATGAAGCAGCAAACCGTGCTAAGCATGGGCTGGTTCGTACTCTCATTGCAAATATCGTGACTGGAGTGACCTCCGGTTATGAGCGCAAGCTGGAAATCGTCGGTGTCGGCTACCGCGCAGCTGTTAAGGGTAAGACTCTTAACCTGACGCTTGGTTTCTCGCACCCCGTGGATTTCCCGATTCCGGAAGGCCTTACTGTTAAAGTTGAAGGTAATACGGGGTTGGTTCTTCAGAGCCCGGATAAAGCTTTGCTTGGCGAAACGGCAGCGAAGATCCGTGCATTGCGTCCGCCTGAGCCGTACCAAGGTAAAGGCATCAAGTACTCTAACGAAGTCATCCGCAGAAAAGCTGGTAAAGCTGCTGCTGGTGGTAAATAAGCTTTCCCAGACAGGGTGAATGAATATGGCAAAAAAAGTTAGAAAGCGCACAGACGATAAGTGGGCAGGACGAGTCCGCCGCGTGAAGCGTATCCGCAAAAAAGTTTTGGGTACGGCAGAGCGCCCTCGTCTTTGCATCACTAAAACTAACCGTTCAGTGGTTGCGCAAGTAATCAACGATGAAGTGGGCAACACGCTGCTGAGCGTATCTACTCCTCAGGGTAAAACTTCCAACATTACCTTGGCTACTGAGTTGGGCAAGACCGTTGCAGCGAAGGCTCTCGCAATGGGCGTCAAAGCAGTTGTTTTTGATCGCGGTGGTCGCGTTTATCACGGTCGTGTCGCGGCAGTTGCTAGCGGTGCTCGTGAAGGGGGATTGAAACTCTAACTCTCCTTCTGAGAATGTTGAGGTTTTTTTAGACTATGGCTCAAACAGATAAAACAGGCAGAGGCGGTCACGGCGGCAAATCGGGTGGCCCTAACAATCGGAATTCTTCCGCGGGCGAAGACTCGGGTTTGATCGATCGCGTGATTCACATTGGCCGGGTTGCTAAAGTGGTCAAGGGTGGTCGTCGGTTTAGCTTCAGTGCCATCGTTGTGGTGGGAAATCGTGAAGGCAAAATTGGTGTGGGTCTGGGTAAAGCCGGGGAAGTGCCTGAAGCTATCCGTAAGGCTGGTGAGCAAGCTAAAAAAGGCTTGTTCTCGGTCCCCGTTGTTAAAGATACCATTCCCCATGAAACGTTGGGTGTGTTTGGTTCCGGTAAAGTTGTTTTGATTCCGGCTTCGACGGGAACCGGCGTAATTGCCGGTGGTCCGGTTCGGGCAATTATGGAATGTGCAGGCGTCAAAAACGTACTTACGAAATGTATCGGATCTAACAATCCGCACAACGTTCTTAAGGCTACGATTAATGCTTTGACGAAATTGCGTACTAAAGAGCAATACAAAGCTCGCCTCACGAGAGGCGCTTGAGGGAATCATGAGCCAGATTTTCGTTCGGCAAGTAAAAAGCTGCATTCGCACTAAGCCGCAGCATGTTCGTACCTTAGAAGCCCTTGGGCTTGGTAAAATTGGAAAATCCCGGGTACTGCCCGATCAGCCCACGGTTCGTGGCATGATCCGGTCGGTCATCCAGTGGGTCGAGGTGAAAAATGTTGAAGCTAAGTAACATCAAGGCACCGGTTGGTAGTAACCATGCTCCCCTCCGTAAGGGTCGGGGCATTGGCTCTGGACTTGGAAAAACGGCAGGTAAGGGCCATAAGGGTCAAAAAGCTCGTACGGGCGCTCCGATTCATCCTTCTTTTGAAGGTGGTCAGATGCCCATTCATCGCCGCTCGCCGAAAGTTGGTTTTCGTAGTCCCTTGAAGCGTATGGGATTCGCGGTCAATGTTACCGAACTGGCTAAATATGCTGGTCAGGCTTTGACTCTGAAGGATTTGTTCCCGAAGACTTTCGGTGCTCGTTCGCGGATTACCCTTAGCATTGAAGGAACTCGCGCTCCGAGTGCTTATCCCAAGTCGGTTGAGGCGCATCGAGTCGCACCTGCTGCTAAAAAACTTTTGGAGTCCAACGGAGTTAAGATTACGATCGTTGAACTTCCGGCAGTGAGCAAAAGCGCTGATTGATCTATTCGGCTGACGGGTTGTGCTCGCCTTAGCTGCGAAGAATTTGAGGTAGGATGATGGAAAGCGGATTGCGGTCGAGAATTCTTTGGCTCATTGGGTTGGTGCTGGTGTTCAAGTTCGGCGTGCACGTGCCGACTCCTGGTGTCGATGGGCAGGCCCTGTCTGAGTTTTTCTCTCAAAAAACCTCGGGTACCGTCTTTGGTTTGCTCAACTTGTTCTCGGGTGGGGCACTTCAGCAGCTTTCTATTTTTGGTTTGGGGATTGCTCCCTATATCTCTGCGAGCATCATTATGCAGCTCGCAACGATTATGTTTCCGACTATTGAGCGCCTCAATAAAGAGGGCGAGCATGGTCGTCGGCAGATCTCGCAGTACACTCGCTACTTGACCGTTGCGATTGCCATTGTTCAAGCCTTTGCTATTGCTTCGAGCTTGGAGGGGCAGGTTAGCCCGATTTCTCAACGTCCCATCGTTGTTGCGGGTGGACTTAGCTTCCGCTTGTTGGCTGTTCTTGTGGTTACGACGGGCTCTGTGTTCGTGATGTGGCTGGGCGAGCAGATTACCGAGCGCGGTATCGGCAATGGTTCCAGCATTCTAATCTTCTCCGGTATCGCATCTTCGATGTTCAAAACGGTGAGCACTCTTCGCCTATCCTTAGAAAATCAGCAGCTTTCTGTTGGAAAACTTCTGATTTTGGCTGCAGTTATGATCGGGGTTGTGGCGGCGATTGTCTTTATTGAACAAGGAACTAGAAAAGTCCCTATTCAATATGCGAAGCGCATGGTGGGGCGTAAAGTATACGGTGGTCAGGATTCTCACCTTCCGCTCAAAATTAACTCTGCTGGCGTTATTCCTCCGATTTTCGCGAACACGCTTATTCTCTTCCCGGCGACTATTTTGGGGTTTGTTAGTTCCGAGTGGTCGCAGCGGGCTGCCCAGTGGTTTGTTCCGACGGGATACCTGTTCAATATTCTCTACGTGACGGGCATCGTGTTTTTCTGTTTCTTTTATACGGCGGTTAGCACGAATCCGAACGATTTGGCGGAAAACCTACGTAAATTCGGTGGGTATGTGCCTGGCATTCGTCCTGGCAAACACACCTCCGAGTTTTTCAATACGATTATTACTCGCCTTACATTTTCGGGTGCATTGTACCTTTCGGCAGTTTGCTTATTGCCCTCTATTCTGATTTCGACCTTTAAGGTTCAGTTTAGCTTTGGTGGCACCACCTTGTTGATCTTGGTCGGTGTTGCTCTCGATACAATGAGCCAATTGCAGTCGTATTTGTTGAGTCAAAACTATGAAGGCTTCTTGAAGGAAGCTCGTCTGCGTGGTCGCAGGGCTTATCGATGAGTAGAATTGGAGTCGTTGTCCTCCTGGGCCCTCCGGGCTCAGGGAAGGGCACCCAGGCGCGTAGCCTGTCGCAAAATCATCCGGGATGGGTCCATATTTCTACGGGCGATCTCTTTCGTTCTGAAATCGCCTCAAAGTCCCCCTTGGGCTTGTCCGTGAAAGATATTCTCGCTTCGGGCAAGTTGGTTTCGGACGAGGTTACGAGCCAGGTTTTTAAGTCTCAAGTTGAGAAAATGACCGCCAGTGGACAGGTCAAGATGCTGTTGTTGGATGGTTTTCCCCGGACGGCGGTTCAGACTGAGTTTTTGTGCCAGTGGGCATCTCCTGCCGGGCGCTTTGGCCCTACGATCTTCGTAGAGTTCAAAATTTCCGAAAAAACGGTTATTTCTCGGGTGGCAGACCGTTTGGTTAACCCGCGGAATGGACGCGTTTATCATCGGGTCATGAACCCCCCCAAAGTCGCCAATATTGACGATGAAGATGGTCAGCCGCTGATCCAGCGTGAAGATGATAAGCCTGAGACCATTTTGGCCCGCTTTAAACTCTATGAATCCCAACTGGATGGAATCTTGAGTACTCTTCCTAGGGATCAACATGTTTATTCTGTGGACGCGGAAGGTGCCCCGGAATTGGTCGCTCGGGAGCTAGAAACTACGATATTGAGGGCCCTTTCCGACTAAGGATCGGGACCTTTATTGAGCTATAAAAATTGGTCTAAATCGAGGAACATCGGTTGCTATTATTGAGGCTATCCGTTATAAGGAGTCGCCTTTAAAAAACTGAGAGGAAGAGATGAAAGTCAGGGCTTCTGTCAAAAGAATTTGTGAGAAATGCAAAGTCATTAAGCGGAAAGGTGTTGTCCGCGTGATTTGTGATAACCCCAAACACAAGCAGCGTCAGGGCTGATTCCTAGAGGAAATGAAATAAATGGCACGGATTGCAGGTGTTGACCTTCCCCGAAACAAACGACTGGACGTGGCGTTGACCTACGTTCACGGCCTTGGCAAAACGACGGTTGGAAAAATTCTTTCCAGCTTGAAAATTGATCCTGCGCTTAAAACGGATCAAATGGACGAAGTCATCGTCGCGAAAATCCGCGATTTCATCGAAAAAAACTTTGCAGTGGAAGGCGATCTTCGTCGTAACGTTGCAATGAACGTAAAGCGTTTGATTGAACTTCAAACCTACCGTGGCCTGCGCCATCGTAAAGGTTTGCCGGTTCGTGGTCAGCGCACGCGCTCTAACTCGCGTACGCGTAAGGGTCCCCGTAAGACGGTTGCTGGTAAGGCATCAGTTAAATCGCTGAAGTAGTCAGTAGATAATTAGGAAGATTATAGAATGGCAAAAGTTGATACTTCAAAAAAACGTAGCATGAAGAAAGTCCCCCCGGTGGGCATCTGTCACGTGTACGCTACTTTTAACAACACGATCGTTACGATCTCTGATCCTGCTGGTAACGCCTTGTTCTGGTCGTCGGCAGGTAAAAAAGGCTTTAAGGGCGCTCGTAAGAGCACCCCCTTTGCTGCTCAAATTGCGGCTTCCGACGCCGGTCAAATGGCTTACGATGCTGGTATGCGTACCTTGGCGGTCGAAGTTAAAGGTCCCGGTGCAGGTCGTGAATCTGCTCTCCGTGCGCTCTCTTCGGTCGGCTTGAAAGTTACCCAGCTCAAAGACGTTACGCCGATTCCGCACAACGGATGCCGTCCGCCCAAACGTCGCCGCGTTTAATATTTTTTTATAGTTTTAAGCACTCTTTTTTAAGGAGCTAGATACGATGATTCAGGAAAATTGGACAACCCTCATCCGGCCCAAAATGGTCGAAGTGGACCGTTCCAACTTGACGCCGACCTTCGGCCGCTTCGTTGCGAAACCGTTGGAGCGTGGCTTCGGTCACACGATCGGAAACGGCCTTCGTCGTATTCTTCTCAGCTCGCTCCAGGGTTGCGCTATTGTCAGCGTAAAATTCGAAGGTGTTCTGCACGAATTTTCGACTTTGAACGACGTTACCGAAGACATGGCGGACATCATCCTCAATTTGAAGGGTGTTCGTCTTCGTGTTGACGGTGTTTCGCAAAAAACTATCTTTATCGACAAAAAGGGCCCGGGTGCACTTACGGCCGCAGACCTTGCCGTTGATGAGAGCGTTCACGTTTTGAATCCGACTCACCATATCGCTACCTTGGGTAAAGATGCCCACATTCGTGGTGAAGTAGTTGTGAAGTGGGGGCGTGGTTACGTTTCTTCCGAACGCAATAAGCAGGAAAACAGCCCTATCGGTACGGTTGCTGTGGATAGCATCTTCTCGCCCGTTACCCGTTGCAACTACACGGTCTCCAACGCCCGGGTTGGTCAGCATACGGACTACGACAAACTGACGACCGATATCTGGACGGATGGCAGTATTTCTCCGGAGCAAGCTTTGGCTTACGCTTCGAAGATCCTGAAGGATCAGGTTTCGATTTTCATTAACTTCGACGAAGGCGTTGAAGTTGTGGAAGTGAAGCAAGACCGTGCGAAGAGCGACATTAACGAGAATCTCTTTAAGAGCGTTGAAGAACTTGAATTGTCGGTTCGTAGCGCTAACTGTTTGCAGAATGCGAACATTCGTTACATTTACGAGCTCGTTCAGAAGACGGAAGCTGAAATGCTTCGTACGAAGAACTTTGGCCGTAAGTCCCTCAACGAAATTAAAGACATTCTCCATGAAATGGGTCTCGGTTTGGGCATGAAGCTTGATCTGTCGCCGGAACTGATCGCTGAGAAGACGAAAGAAAGAAAACAACAAGAAAACTGAGCCCGGCTTAGTCTTGAATGGTGAAATGATATGAGACACGCAAAAATCGGTTCTAAACTTGGCGTAAAAGCTGACCACCGCGTCGCTATGCTGAGAAACTTGTCGATCGGGTTGGTTCAACATGGTCGAATCAAAACGACTTTGCCTCGCGCGAAGAAGCTTCGTCCCTTTTTGGAGCCGATTGTTACTCGCCTGAAGAACCCGACGGTAGCAAACATCCGTGTAGCAGTTAGCCAATTGGCGAACCGTGAAGCCGTTCTGCAGATCGTTTCGACGATTGCTCCTAAAATGGCGAATCGTCCTGGCGGTTACCTGCGTATCATGAAGCTTTCGGGCCATCGTGCTGGAGATGCTGCTGACATGGCGTTGATTGAATGGTCGGACGAAGCTCTCGTTCCGCACTACAACGAAGCTCCGGTCAAGAAGGCTCCCGCCAAGGGCAAGAAGAAAGCAACCGGCAAAAAGGCATCCGCTAAAGCCGCAGCCGGAAAAGCTACCTCGGGCGACGACGCTGAAAAGACCCCCGCTAAGAAAAAGGCCAAATCCGCTAAGTGATTCGTGGCTGATTCTAAGCCCACTGAAACCCGGTCTGGAGACTCCTTGGGAGGCTTCGGAGCGGGTTTTGACTTTTTAAGGCTCATCAAGGTTTTGGTGATTTTTGGCATTCCTCTCTTAGGGGTGCTGTATTTTTTTCAGTTTGCTCATAATGATCGTGAGTTTGCGGTTCCCTTTAAACCATTTCGCGCCCCTGTAACTCAGGTTGAGGGCCCCGATGGAAGGAAGGTTCCGCTGACCTTTAAGTCGTCCGTGACGGTCGTGAACTTTTGGGCGACCTGGTGTCCCCCATGTTTGGAAGAGTATCCGGCGATGATTGAGCTTCAGCGTGAGTTGGAGGGCCATGGCATCGATATCGTCTTTGTGAGCATCGATGATTCCTGGGCAGCTATCGATCGCTTCATGGCGCAAAATCGCATTGTGGTGGCTCCTGGGCGCTTGTGGAGGGATCCGGGTAAGGAGCAGGCCTCGGCCTGGGGATCGGACAAGTTTCCGGAAAGCTATGTGGTGCGCCGGGATGGATGGGTTGTGGAGAAAATTGTGGGCGCTCAGCAATGGACCCGTCCGCAAGTTATAGAATACTTCGAAGGCTTGGCTAAGAAGTTTGAAAATGTTGACGTGCCGGGTAAATCCCGGTAGGGAAGTCCAGTTATTTCAACGAATTTTTTGAGGTTAGGATTTAGATGTCTAAATTGTGCATGAAGCTCCGGAACAAATCGCGAATCAAAATGACTGAAAGTCAGTCTAAGGTTCGGGCTGAACTGAAAAAACGGGCCGTCGATTTCTCGTTGTCCGACGAAGATCGCGCAGCTGCTCGTATGACGCTGCAAAAGCTGCCCCGCAACGGCGCCGCTTGCCGTGTTCGCAGCCGCTGCCAACTGACGGGCCGCGGTCGGGGTGTTTACAAAAAATTCGGTCTCTCGCGTATCAAGTTCCGCGAGTTGGCTCTCTTGGGCCGTATCCCGGGCGTGACGAAGGCGAGCTGGTAATTACCGCTCGCTTCGTCTGATTCTGGATTTCTTCTCCGTATTTCCCAGTTGAATTCAAAATGTAATGATGGGCGCACTGCTGCGCCTTGTGGTTGAAGGTGGTTTGCGATGATTGAAATGTGGACTTCTCTAGCTCCCCTCGTAGGCGTTGCGGCATTGGTTCTGGCTGCAATCCTCTTTGTTCGTGTGAAGGCGCTGCCGGGTGGCAATGCGCGCATGACGGAAATCTCTGGCTACATTCGCGAAGGCGCCATGGCCTTCCTGGCTCGCGAATATAAAATTCTGGTTGTGTACTCGATCGTTGTCGGTTCGGTCTTGGGCTTTGCTCTTGGCCAAGCCGCGGCGCTCTCTTTCCTGTTGGGCGCGGGACTTTCTTTGGTGGCTGGTCTTAGCGGTATGCAATCCGCAACGCTAGCTAACGTGCGTACTGCGCAAGCGGCAAAAGAAGGTGGCCGAGGCAGTGCTCTGATGGTGGCTTTCGATGGTGGCGCCGTGATGGGTCTCGCAGTGGCCGGCTTGGGTATTCTTGGCTTGGGCGGATTGACCCATATGTTCCGCACGGATGCTCACTTTACGAGCATCATTCACGGTTTTGGTGTGGGCGCTTCGTCGATTGCGCTGTTCGCGCGTATCGGTGGTGGTATTTACACTAAGGCTGCAGACGTTGGCGCGGATTTGGCCGGCAAAGTTATTGCCGGTATTCCTGAAGATGATCCTCGCAACCCCGGCGTTATTGCGGACAACGTGGGCGACAACGTGGGCGACGTTGCAGGTATGGGCGCGGACATTTTTGAAAGTTACGTGGCCGCTACGGTTTCGGCGATGGCTATTGCCCTTACGACGAGTGGCGCCAGTTTGCAGGGCATGTTTGCGGCGGGCGTTTCGGTTACCGAAGAGGCCATGCGTGTGACGGGTTCGATTTTGCCTTTGATGTTGGCGGCGGTTGGTTTGATTACGAGCATTATTGCCATTGTGGCAGTGCGCTTCTTTAAGAATACCAAGCCTGCATTGGCCCTTCGCTATGCCTTGCTTTTGCCCCCCTTCGTTTTCTTGGTTGCGAGCTACATGCTCTTCCAGGCTTTGGGACTGAGCATGGGCCTGTTCCACGCGGTGATTGCGGGCGCCTTGGGCGGCGGCGTAGTGGGACTAATTACGGACTACTACACGAGCGCTGGCCCGGTGATGCGCATTGCTGAGTCGGCGAAGACGGGCGCAGGCACGAACGTGATTCGTGGTTTGGCGGTTGGTCTGGAGAGTGTGATTGCGCCGATGTTGGTGATCGCACTCGTGGCTTCGATCAGCTACGTGGGTGTGGGGCTCTATGGAATCGCGATTGCAGCGGTGGCGATGCTGGCCGTGACGGCCGTCGTTATGACGGTTGATGCTTACGGTCCGATTGCGGATAACGCGGGCGGGATCGCCGAAATGAGCGAGCTCGGCAAAGAGATTCGCGATATCACCGATGAGCTAGATGCGGTTGGTAACACGACGGCAGCGATCGGTAAGGGATTTGCGATCGGTTCGGCGGTGTTGACGGTGATTGCTCTGTTCGCCGCTTACAAAATGGAAATCGACTTTAAACGTATCGCGATGGGCAAGCCGGCTATGCTGCTGGATCTGACTGATGGTCGCGTGTTGGTGGGACTGTTGATTGGCTCCGTGCTCCCCTGTGTGG
The DNA here is from genome assembly GCA_018266335.1 of Bdellovibrionales bacterium. The sequence goes on along the minus strand of JAFEAR010000176.1, from coordinate 30,270 downwards.
TGGGTGCGAGCACAATGACGGCGGTAGGCAAAGCTGCCGGGAAAATCGTTGAAGAAATTCGTCGGCAGTTTAAGGATATTCCGGGCCTGCTCGAAGGTCGCCCGGGCGTGAAGCCCGAAACGGCTGCCTGCGTGGACTTGGCAACGCGTGCTGCGCTTTCGCAAATGATTCTGCCCGGTGTAGTGGCGATCTTGGCCCCCCCGGCGATTGGATTCTTGCTGGGCGCAGAAGCTTTGGCCGGTGCTTTGGCTGGTGCGATGGTTGTGGGCGCGGTGCTTTCGCTGTTTATGGCGAATGCTGGTGGTGCCTGGGACAATGCCAAGAAGACAATCGAAAAAGGTGCTTTGGCTGGAGAGAAAAAGGGCTCGGATGCCCATAAGGCAGCTGTGGTTGGCGATACCGTTGGTGATCCGTTCAAGGATACCTCGGGGCCGGGTATTGCGATTCTGATCAAGGTCATGAGCGTGGTTTCGCTCATGATTGCTTCGCTTCTGGCTTAGTTGTTGGTCGAGGTCTATTTGAACCGGGTGTTCCGTGAGGAGCATCCGGTTTTTTTATTGTTGGTGTCAGCTTCCGATGGTGAGGGCTTCGTCGCTGTCGACGAGTTTCATTTCGAGGGCGTGGATTTTTTTTTGCTGAATGAGGGCATCCAGTAGCTTGTAGATCCATTGCTGCCGCTGAATGGGTTTAAGGCCCGTGAATAGATCGCTTACGACGTAAAGGGAGTAGTGCCCTCCTCCGTGCTTATGCGCTTCCTTGTGCCGTTTATGAGCGTCGGAGAGGTTTTTAAGGAAGAGGGTAGAGGGAGTCAGGGCATCGCGCAGAAGCCGGGTGATTTCGGCGGCTACGGCATCGTCAGCGAGTTTGAGCCCGGTCTGGGGAGGCGCTCCCTTGGCTGGCTTTCGGGGCACCATGCGCGGGCTTCGTTTGGATGGAGCCTTGCCGGCGCTGGGGGCGGGACCCCGCTCTTTGGCCACGCTTTTGCGGGCTCTGGATGCTGAAGATGGGGTGGCGCGTTTGCGACTCGGTGCTTTAGGCATGTTGGATTCAGTATAGACGGTGTTCCTGCAGACACCTCATGTCAAAAACTCGCCTCTTCCGGGGCTCGCGCGAACGCACCGAAGGCCTGTAGAATCGCACATATGGGTGGCCCGGAGGTCCTTATTTATGAGGACGCTTTTTTGCAGAATTTTCGCATGCTTCAAACCCGAGCAAATGGCTTGGCGTTGATGCCCGTGTTGAAGGCGAATGCTTACGGCCATTCGGCCGAAATTATTGCAAAGTTGTGCGAAGCGCACCTGAGTGAGCGCGAGGTTCCCTATTTGCTGGTGGCGCGAGTGGGCGAGGCTAGGGCCCTGCGGCGTGCGGGGGTTAAGCGCTCGCTGCTCGTGTTGAGTGAGTTCTCGGGCGAAGACTTGAATCTGGATTGGCCCGCGAACACCGAACTGGTGCTCGATTCCATGGCCGACGTGCAAAGTTTAAGGAAAGCATCGAAGCAGGTCCGGGCCGTTATTGCGGGAGTGCAATTAAATTTGGACACCGGGATGAACCGTTTGGGCTTTCGGGTAGCGGACCGTCCCCAATTGGCCGCGGAGCTTTTGCAGATTGCTCGGGACTTGCAGCAGCTGGGATTGCGGGTGACGGGACTCATGACCCACCTTGCGCGGGGCGAGGAGGATCCGACAATCTGTTCCAACGAACAAGCGGCGCGCTTTGTGGAATGCGTGACGCAATTGCGTAAACTTTGGACGCAGGATTTGGGTGACTTTCCGCGGTGGATTCACGGAGCTAACTCGCCCGGAGTCTTGCAGCACGTGGCTCTTGGTACCCCCTTTACGGCGGTTCGTCCGGGACTGCATCTCTGGGGCGTCTACGGGGCTGCGTCGGACCCTCATCCGGTGAATTTGCGGCCCGTGGCTGAAGTACGAGCCCCTCTGCGGCAAATGTTCTGGGTCGAGGCAGGCGAGGGGGTTGGCTACGGCCATCGGTTCGTGGCGCCGCGGCGCACGCTCATTGGGACCGTTTCGCTGGGCTATGCTGATGGCGTGAATCGGGCTCTAAGTCGCGCTGCCCAAGCTCCCTTTAAAGTGGGTTTTGTGGTGGCGGGAACTAAGGTGCCGGTGGCCGGGACGGTCTCGATGGATTCAACGATGGTGGACCTTACGGATCATCCCCAGTGTGCCAGCTGGAGCCAAAGTTTGGCTCGCGGAGATATGCCGGCGCTCCAAGCCACTTGGATTGGTCCCGGTCAGAGTGCCGAAGATGTTGCGGCGGCGCTAGGAACGATTTCTTACGAAGTGCTTTGCGCTTTGGCGCAGCGGCTGCCTCGTCGCGGGGTGAAAGCCGCATGATTTTTGTATGGCTATGGGAGCAAATCGTCGAGCTCGTCCGCGTGATGGGGCGCTTTACGATCTTTGCGATCGACGCTGTGATTTGGACCTTCCGGCCGCCCTATCGCTTACAGCTCATCATCAACGAGATGGATTTTATCGGCAACCAAAGTTTGTTCATCGTGGGACTTACCGGCATCTTTACTGGCGCCGTCTTTGCGTACCAGCTGTGGATGGCCTTCATCATGGTGGGAACCGATTCGCTGGTGGTGTCGATGATGTCACTCGCGCTGGTGCGCGAATTGGCGCCCATCATGACTTCGATTGTGGTTGCCGGACGGGCCGGAGCGGCCATGGCCGCACAAATCGGGATCATGCGGGTGACCGAACAAATCGATGCGCTGGAAGTGATGGCGATCGTGCCCCAACAGTACCTGGTGGGACCGAAGATCGTTGCGGCGGCCATTGCGACACCGTTGCTCACGGCTATTTTTGCCCTCATCGGAACGCTCGGAGGTTACTTCGTGGCCGTCGTGGTGTGCCACGTGGATCCCGGTGTATCCGTGAACAAGTTGCTTTACTATTTGGCGCCCTGGGATTTTTTTCACGGACTCATTAAGGCCGCCATCTTTGGCGTGCTCCTGGCCGCCATTGGTTGTTACAAGGGTTATCGGGCGCGCAATGGCGCGGCCGGAGTGGGTAAGGCGACTAACGAATCGGTGGTCTTTGCGATCGTGACGATTCTGGTGCTCGACTACTTCCTGAGCGTGATTATTCCCACGGGCCGGAGGGAGCCGCTGTGAGCACTCCGAGCATTGAGTTCATCGACGTATGGAAGCAGTTTCCGGAGGCGTCGCAGCCTACGCTGGCGGGGTTGAGCTTGGTGTGCCCGCCCAAAAAAATTCATACGCTCATTGGGCACTCGGGTTCGGGCAAGTCGGTCACCATTAAACATGTTTTGGGTTTGATGGCGCCCGATCGGGGCGACATTAAAGTTTTGGGCGAGTCGATCATCGGCATGGAAGATCGAGAAATGCGCCGCGTGCGGGCTAATTTCGGCATGTTGTTTCAGGGGTCCGCATTGTTCGATAGCCTTTCGGTATTCGATAATGTGGCCTTTCCCCTGCGGGAACATCGGCGCGATTTAAGCGAAGCCCAGATCGCGGATCGTGTTGCCGAGTTGCTGGCGCAGGTGGAGCTGGTGAATGCCGAAAACAAAATGCCTTCGCAAATCTCGGGCGGCATGCAAAAGCGAGTCGGACTGGCGCGGGCACTGGCCATGGATCCGAAGATCATGCTGTTCGACGAGCCCACGACGGGATTGGATCCGACGACGGCCAAAGTGATTGATGATTTGATTGTGAGTACTACGCGTTCCCTGAATGCGGCTGCGTTTATTATTTCGCACGATATCCATGCGGCCCTCCGCATTTCTGACCTGGTGAGTATGTTGTCGCACGGAGAAATTATTCTTACGGCGACGCCCGATGAATTTGTGAAGAGTCAGCACGAGACGATCGTTACTTTTTTAAGGAGCGCGGGATTGGCATGAGAGCCCCATCAAAAACTAAGAGCATGGAAGTACAGGTTGGTCTCTTCGTGTTGCTAGGCTTTATGGCCATGGCGGCCTTTTCGTTTCGCCTGACGGAGTCGCCGATTTTTCAGCGGGGCATCGAGGTGGTGACCTACCTGGACGATGCTACGGGTGTGTTCAAGCAGACTAAGGTTCGGCAAGCGGGAATTTCGATTGGTTTCGTGAAGGCGATTGAATTGGAGAAGGGCAAAGCCAAACTTACCCTAGTGATTGAAGAGGGCTTTGAAATTCCTAAGGATGCCAAAGTCGTGCCGCGACCGATGGGCATTCTGGGGGACAAGTACATTGAGATTGAAGTTCCTAAGACGAACTACAATAACCAGGGAAAAAGTTCGCAGTTGAATTTTCTGAAATCGCTTCCGGCAAACTTTTGGAATTGGGTAGTGACTCCGGTGCACGCCGAAGAAGCGCCGGTGATTGAATCTACGAAGGAAGCGTCCGCGGCCACGCCGTCCGGCGACGGACAGGATGATTCGGGAGATGACGACGGGCCCGCGGTGGGCGTCTTGGCCCCGGTGGCTCCCGCAGCGCCGGCCGCCAAGGTTCGCTCCGGCGATGTCCTGCGGAGCGGCCGGTCGGCCGGATCGGTAGATGAGCTAGTGCGCACGGCCGGCGACGTGTCGAAAGATTTAAAGCTAACTTCGGCGGCTATTCGTAAACTAGTTCTGAATAGCAACGATCAGTTGCAAGTGTTGCTAAAATCTTGGACGCGAACCTCTTCGAAACTCGAAGCGTTGTTGGCCCGGGTGGACACGGATCGTCTATCGCAGGATTTGGAAGACCTCAGCAAGGCGGCGGGCAAGATGAGTCGCACACTGGAAAATCTGGAGAGCATCACGAGCAAGATCGATCGTGGCGAGGGAACGCTAGGTAAGCTGGTGAATGATCCGACGACGGTGGATCAGCTGAACCGTACTCTGACTTATATTAACCATGCGGTCGAACGTTCGCGGCGTATTGAGACAATCGTGGATATGGTTGCCGATTATCAACCTACGACCAAATCAACGAAGACCTACCTGGGCCTACGCGTAATGACTCGTGAGACGACGGGCTATCTGGGGCAAGTCGTGGTGGACCCGAAGGGGACGCGGCAGAAGAAAATATACACGCGCACGGTGGATGGCGGCGCTACGCACGTTATTGAGACCGAAACGAATGACCGCAGCGCGCTGAAATACTCTGTACAGTTTATTAAGCGCATTGACGATGCCTCATTCCGGCTAGGTTTGTTCGAGAGCACGGGTGGCGTGGGCGCGGATTACTACTTCTTCCGTGATCGTTTGCAAATCACCGCAGAGCTTTTTGATTTGGGTCGAGAAGATGATCGGCCGCACATGCGAGCCTTTGCGCGCGTGCCCTTCTGGAACTATTTTTATGTGGAAGCGGGCGGGGATGAATTGCTGACCAAGGTGAACAGTGGGGATCAGCGTAAGTCCGCGATGGTGGGCCTCGGGCTACGCTTTACGGATGATGACATTAAAACGGCGCTTCTCTTGGGGGCGTTCTGAGGTCCCATGGAATCTAAGAATAACAAAGCGCGAGGCAAAGGTTTTAGCGAACCCGTTGGTCCAGACCAAACGGCCTCGATTACGGAAACGGACCACGAAGGCGATGGGCTAACGAATTCTCCGGAAGGTATTGAAGAGCTTCAGGGCAGTCCGCTTCGGCAGAGCACCGTAACGCGATCGCTGCTTAGGGTGCAGGACGGATTAGTCCGTCCCGAACTGGCCGAAGCTTTGCATTTGGGACCTTTCCCGTCGCCCCGTCGGTCGAGTGAAGATCCCTTTGCCCCCGTGATCCTGGGCCCATTTGATTTGGAATTGTTGGAGTCGCTGGGACGTAAAGGATTGCTGTCGGGACAGGATGCCATCCTCGGAGGTTTTGGGCGGTGGCGGACGGCGAAGGAAGTGTTGCCGGATTTTGTCGATGCCACGAGTTCGGATGAAGGTACGGACACCATGACGGCCACGGCCACCGTGGGGAGTGCCGACGAAGAGGATGTCGAGGGCACCGTGACGGAATCGGTGACGCTCGAAATTGACGCCATCGATGATCATGCCGATCGAGAAGAAGAAACGAAGACTCCCGTGCCGGAAGTCCACGCCGAGAGTCGACCGGCGGCCCCGATGTCGCAGTCGCTCGATTTAGATTTAGACGAAGTGCCTCCGCCGGCAGTTACCAAAGCGGAGCCGAGCGCGCGCGCGAACCGCACGGCGGTGAAGGCTCCGAATGCGAAATCGTCTGCGCCCGCTTCGGTGACGAGTGTCCGGCGCGTGGTCGATACGGAATCTCCTCGCGCATCCGCTAAGCGTTATTCGGGATTCACCATGACCCTTTTCGGAGTGGTGCTGGGGGCGGGGCTCTTTTATTTGACGACTCGGCGCTCTCCCGTGGTGGCGCCTCCGCCCCCGGCGGAAGATGTGCGAGTGGCCGTTCCGGCGCGGCCTCTTTCGGCCGTGCCTACGGATTGCCCCGAAAATTTGCGGCCCCGGCCGGTGGAAGCTTTGTACTCTGACGACGCGGGTTTGGTGGCGAAAATTCGCCCCATTCTGAACGCCTACGAAAACGGCAGCACATCGTTGTCTCCTACGGATGAAAAACTTTTGCGCGAGGTGGCGGATCCCGCCTCGGCCTCGTTCGATGCTCGCCGCTTGGCGGGCAATCAACTGGCTGTTTTTTACCTGGCGAATTCGCGCAGCGACGAAGCTCAGCGCGTGCTCAAGCCTTTGTTGGAGGCGAACGCCTCGGATCCTACGACACTGCTGAATGCCGCTTTCCTGCGGATGGGCAACGGGGAGTACGATGAAGCACGCGAAAACGCCACGGCGGCACTGCGCCTGATGCCACCCTCGACTTCGTGGATTGCTTACTCGGTGGTGGGATTGATTGAAGGTTATCGGGGACGCATGGAGCAGGCGCAAAATCACTTCCGCGATGCTCTGCGCCGCTCGCCGAATAATCCGTTCATCTACGGACTCTTCATTCGCACGTTGGCGGAGCGGCCTAGCGAGGCCGAAAAGATTCGGGGGCTCATGCGGGAGGCGCTGTGGAGCGATCCCGATCGTCTGCTGGATTCTCCCATTCGTGCGCCGCTGGCGGGGCACTTGCTCGTTTCGCTTTCCGTGGAAGGACTCGTGAAGGGGGCCGAAGCTGCGGGATCTAAATTGTCGCCCGGCAAAAAGGCCTTCGTGCGCTGGCTCGAGGCGCGCTACCGGCGCAATCCGTTGAGCCAGCCACTCGCGCGTGTCACCGAGCTGTTGGCCCAGGAGAGCGATCCTCAGTCGCAACTTTTGTACGCCTTCACTTTGCGCGAGCAGAACAAAATGGACGAAGCCGGTGAGGCGTTGAATAAAGTTATTCCGTTACTGCAGGGGCAGGAAGATCTGAAGAGCTCCTGGCCATGGTCCTTTGCGGGCGACGTGCAGTATGCGCGTCGGAACGTAAGTCAGGGCATCGTGTTCTACCAGAATGCTTTGAGCCGAAATCCGCAGGATATCGCCGCGGTGCTGGGCATGGCCCTTGCGTTTCGTGAGAGCAGCGAATTCAAACTCGCGGAGCAGCGTTTGGCCGAGGCGCTCTCCCTGGATCCGCTCTTCGTGCCGGCGCAGCTACGGATTTCGCGCTTTGAATGGCACAGTGGCCCCCGCGGCCAGTAGGCAGTCCTGCGGCCATTCTGACTCGGGCACCTTCTCTTCGGCGAGGCACTTGCGAAAGGTCGCGAGCAAATCTTTCTTTTGGTATTCCAGTTCTTGGCGCCAAACGGGGTCGGCTACTTCGAGGTGAAGGCACATTTTGCCCCCGTGCCAGCGCAATCCCATGAACCGAGTTTGCTGACGCAGAGCGGGGCCAGCACACTTACGCCAGGCACGGACCCACTGAATAAATTTAAAGCTGCCCAGGAGCCCGTTTAGCTTTTGGGGACCTTCGGATACAGCCATGTGGCTTGTTTAGGGCCCCAGGCCTGGTATGACAAGGAGGCGTATGCGTTTAGCTCGGCTCATTCTTATACTCTCCGTGTCGGGGTTGGCGGCTTGCGGTTACACCGTTAAGCAGGACCAGCTTTCCCTTGGTCCCGTCGCGGCCGATAAAAAGGACGCCGTTCAAAAAGTCTATATTCCGGTCGTCGATAATCTCACCACTCGCACCGGTATGGAAGGCACTCTGACCAACTCGCTGCGAGAAGCTCTAGCGGGAGCTCAGGGGATTCAGGTGGTGGCCGACGAAAGCCAGGCGGATTTCTTTTTGCTCGGTACTCTCACCAAATATGTTCGCGCCTTCGGGCCCAATCCGACGACCGGTAACATTGGCACGGAGCAAGGTGGGGGGCTGATGGCCAACGAAAGCACGAGCAAGAACATCAACGTCACTCTCGTGATGGACGTGCGCTTAGTGCAGCGGGTGAAGGAGTCGGACAAATTGCGCCGTCTGCTGTGGAACCGAACTTTTTCTCAGGGGGGCACCTACGATGCTTCCTTGCGATTCACTGAGCGCGAAGGGGCTTCTTCCGTGGCGAATATCAATAATTCGCGGGAGCAAATTCAAGTGAAGGCTTTGGCGGACACGCTTGCGCAGCAGGTTGTTGACCAAGCAACGCAGGATTTCTGATGTCGCCCGAAGAGCTGCTTAAACGCACGGCCGCGGGCAAGGTGCCGGCACTCCTGATTCTTAAGGGACAGGATCCGTACCTCTCGCGGGAGTGGAAGAAGCTCCTGCGTAAAGCGGGCTTTGACCTTGAGGAAAAAGAACTCAAAAAATCGGGACCCGATGCTTCCGCGCAGGACGCTGCTGCGGGAATGTCGCTCTTTCAGACCCGGCAGATTTTGTGGATGCGCGCCGTTTCGCCGCCGAGTGCATGGTCCAAGGAAGCGCTCTACGCCTGGAAGCATTTGCAGGCCCAGGCCGACGGCGACACGCTCTGCGTGGTGCTGCAAGTAGACACGGATAAGCGTCTCAAGTGGGACTCTTTGGGTATTAAGGACGTGGTGGAATGGCAGGTCGACCCTTCGGCGCTAGGGCCCTGGCTAAAGCGCATGAACGAAAGTCGAGGATCCTTTTTAAAGGCCGAGCAGCAGTCGTTTTTGCTCTCCCTCGAGGCCGATTTGTTGCAGCTCGATAATTGGGTGGAGCTGTGGTCCTGCGGTGGAGATTTGTGGGCCGAGCGTAGTCTGGGCTGGGGCACGCGCCCCGCGGGTGGGGCCATGACAAACACGAATCCTGTGTTCGCTTGGGTGGATGCTGTGCTTGCTGGCAAGCGTCGCGATTCGGTGCGTTTACTGAGAAAAATTTTGGATCAGGGTGAGGAACCGTTACAGCTGATGGCGCTCTTGTCGAAGTCAGTGCGGATTTTGGCGTCGGTGAGTCAGGGGCGACCTGTGCGAGGACAGCCAGACTTTTTGGTGCAGAAACTTCAGCGTTTGAAATCGAGTTTGCCGGCAGGACACGCCCAGCGTTTGCTAAAAAGAAGCGCCGAGGTCGACCGGCTCATGAAATCGAGTCCGGTCAAAGCCTCGGCGTTGCTACTTAGACTTTAAGCTTTTTTAGCGGCCGATTTGGTCGGCTTTTTCTTCGCGGTCGTCGCTGCAGCTACTACGGGAGCAGCGGAAGCGGCTTTAGCGGCAGCTTTCATCAGGCGGGAAATTCTACGAGCGGCGTTGCGCTTGTGAATCGTACCTTTGGTAGCGGCTTTCGACAGCTGGGATACGGCAGTTTTCAAAACTACCGGCATTTCCTTGCTGTTGGAGGTGAGAGCTTCGCGGGCCGAACGCACAGCCGTTTTTACGGTGTTGCGGATGCGGTAGTTACGAGCAGTTCTCTTGGGGGTTTGGCGGGCGCGTTTTTTCGCAGATTTGGTATTGGCCATTTGCAGAATCAACTAGTTCAACGCGGCTCTCCGTGTCAAGGCTCGCGTCGAAGGCTTTCCTTGGCTTTTACCCAGTGGGATTCGAGTTCGGCGAGGCTCATTTCGTCCCACTTCTGGGTGCCTTTCTCGATCGATTTCTCCATGGCAGCAAAGCGTCCTAGGAACTTGCGGGAGGCCTGGGCTAGCAAAGCCTCGGGATCCCAGCGACGCTTACGCGCAAATTGCGCCAGGGCGAAGAGCAGATCCCCGAATTCCTCCTGGGCATGGGCTTCCCCCGCCTCCAGCAAGCTTTCGTCGAGTTCCTGCATTTCTTCCCGAACTTTATCCAGGACTTGCTGGGCGTTTTGCCAATCGAAGCCGAAGGAGGCTGCCTTTTCGCCAATGCGTGCGGCTCTTTGGAGGGAGGGGAGGGATTTGGGGACAGAGGCCACCCGCTGGGCGCGGGTCTGGGCGCTCTTCTTGCGGGCCTTGAGTTTCTCCCAAGCTTGATTCACTTCCTGGGGGGTCGAGAACTTAGGGGCTTGGGGGTCGAACACGTGGGGGTGGCGCTGCACGAGTTTGTCGGCTGTATTGCCGGCAAGTTGATCAAGGTGGGTCAGTCCACGCTCCGAGAGCAGTTGGGCGTGCAGGACGACCTGAAAAAGGACGTCGCCCAATTCCTCCCAGGTGTGGGGGGAGTCTGGGCCTTGATCTTCGAGGCTTTCGATGAATTCGTGCACTTCCTCGAGGGCGTAGGGCTTGAGGGTTTCGTGCGTTTGCGCGCGGTCCCAGGGGCAGCCCGTTGCCGGATCGCGTAAGGCTCTTACGGTATCAATAAGTTTTTGGATTCCAGTCAGTTGGGAGCTTTCGTTCGCGGGCATGTCAGTTGATCAGTTCATTGGGGGAAGGGTGTCAAATCCCTGCCGCCCCGGCCGGTTATCTTCTGCGCGCAAATGACCGAATAGCCAAGGAGTATGAAAGAAGCTCGGCCGAGTCGATTCAGCGATCTGGGAGGGGGGCCGTTGGCCCGTGTCTCGGAAAGTCTGCGTGCGCTGGATTCGCGCCTGGGTCTCTCGGATTTGGTAGCGGCTCTGGTGCTCGCAGCCTTGGCCGTGCTTATGATTCACTCCAAACATCACACGTCGGACATTCCTGCATTGAAGGAAGCCGAGGTTGCGCCCTTTACGATTCGTTCGCCGCGGGTAGTGGATATTGAAGATTTTGATGCCCGCGAACGTGAACGTGTGCAGCTGCAATCGCAGATTCCGGAACTCTATGACTTCGATCCCGGGGCGGCCCTGGTGTGGATTGAAAAATGGAAAGCGGGCGTGCGGCAGATGCGCGCGAATCGCACACTGTACAAGGATCCGGCCGACGGCATGAAGGTGCTCTCGGCTAAGCTCGGGGTGCCACTGAGTCTCGACGAATATCGCACTCTAGAGAAACTGGATTTTTCTGTAGATTTAGAGCGTTCGGCGAGTCTGGCCTTTGCGCCGCTGTGGGATCGCAAGATTGTAGTGAGTCGCAACTTCGGTGCTAGTGGCATCGACGTGGTGGATTTGAAAACGGAAAAATCGTTTCATCCGCGCGCGCGCGAGGTGGAATCTTACCTGACGATTGAGGAAGCTCGGAGCTTTGTGGGCCGTGCGGCGAAGACACTTTCCGACGGCAAGTTGGGGTCGGTGCGGGTTCCTTGGGCCCACTGGTCGCCGGCCGTACGCGGAGTGGTTTTCGACATTCAGGCGCGGTTGGTCACGGCCAACGTGACGCTCAACCGTAAGGCGAGCGAAGAGCGTTGGGCGCAATCCGAAAAACAAATTCGTCCTTCCTACCAGAAGCTCGAACGGGGCGAAGTGATCGTGCGCGAAGGCGAACGGGTAACCCGCCGCGAAGCAAAAATTCTGCAGACGCTTCGTCAGCAAGTGGCTGGCGCGAGTGAAGTGGACAGCCTGGGCACGCAAATTCTGTTTGGAACTTTTGCGTTGTGGCTACTCTTCTTCTTTATGCGTCGGCAGTTTCCGCGCGTGCTCCAGAGCAACAAGGATTCGCTCGTGGCGGGTATTTTCTTGGTCTCTTCGCTGGCGGCGCTGAAGTTGTCGCTGATTTTTCAGTTGAACGTGCTTTCGGAGTCGTTGACGCGCGTGCCGGTGGCGTTCTTGGTGTTCTTTGTTCCTGTGGCTGCTCCGGCCATGACCCTGCGTTTGCTCATGGGCGTTCCGCTTACGGTTTTCTTTTCGCTCCTCTATGCTCTGGGTGCGAGCTTGGTGGTGGGAAAGGCGGGTCTCTTTGGTCTCTACGTGCTCGTGAGTTCGCTAGTGGGACCGCTGACTTTGGCCCATTGCCGGACCCGCTCCTCGCTGTACCGCGCAGGTTTTTGGACGGCTCTCGTTTGTGGTGTGGGTGCGGCGCTCTTGCTGGCTGCCTGGGGTGGACATATGCCGCTCACGGCGGGGCTGTCCTCGCTGGTGGATGGCGAATCGGGCGACTACTTTATTTCGCTGCCGAGCGTTCTTCTGTGGGGCTTTATGGGTGGTCTTTGCGGAGGCTGGTTGTCGTCGGCCCTCACGCTGGTGCTCACGCCCATGCTGGAAAATATTTTGGATTACACCACGGACCTGAAGTTGCTGGAACTTGCACGGATGGATCATCCTTTGCTGCGCGAGTTGGTGCTGAAGGCTCCGGGAACTTATCACCATTCTATTATTGTAGGTTCGCTCGTCGAGGCCGGGGCCGAAGCTGTGGGCGCCAATGCTCTGCTGGCGCGGGTAGGTAGCTACTACCATGACATCGGCAAGACGGGCCGCGCGGAGTACTTCATTGAAAACCAAACCAATGGGCACAACCCGCACGATCAAACGACACCGCAGCTTTCGGCGAAGATCATTATTTCGCACGTGAAGGAAGGCAAGGCCCTCGCGGAACAGCACAAGCTCGGTAAAAACATTATTGAATTCATCGAAACCCACCACGGCATGGGCGTGGTGAGCTACTTTTACAACAAGGCCAAGCAGGATGCTGCGCAGCCGGGTTCGCCGGTGAAGCCCGAGGAAATCGAAGAGGGCGAGTTCCGCTATCCGGGACCCAAACCGCGTTCGAAGGAGTGCGCAATCTTGGCGTTGGCCGATTCCTGCGAAGCGGCGACGCGTTCGCTGGTGGATCCTACGCCCGCGCGGATCGAGGGCATGGTGAATAAAATTGTTCTCAAAGCCTTCAGCGAAGGTTTGCTCGACGAGGCGGACATTACTTTGAGCGAAGTGGCACTCGTGAGTAAATCCTTCTTGCGCATTTTGCTGGGCATTCATCACAACCGCATTCAGTATCCCGATCAAGAAAAGGGTTTGCCGTCTAAGACCGTGCCCTTTGCTAAACCGACGGGCAAGACCGGATGAAACTCGAATTTAATTTTGATGAAGATTATTCGGCGCGCGATCTGCCGATCAAAATTAGTGCGCTCAAGCAGGCGGCGGCCTACTTTGTAAAGACCATGATCGATGAACCCGAATGGCAAGAAACGCGCGAAGCTCTGGGGCGCAATCCCCAGATGGTGGCCATTCTGTTTTGTGGTGACAGGGCCATGCGGGGCTACCAGCGGCGCTTTCGCAAACTTGACCGCACGACGGATGTGCTGAGTTTCCCGGCGCGGGAACTGCCCAACCCGGAAGAATCGCGGGGGCATTTGGGTGATTTGATTGTGTCGGTAGAGACAGTCGAACGTGCCGCTAAGCGGGCAGGTCGCCCGGCGGCCGAAGAAATGTTGGAAGTCATTATCCACGGCTGGCTGCACCTATTGGGGCACGACCATATCGGCTCGAGCGATAAGGCGCGGGCTAGGGCGCGCCGAATGCGTTCGCTGCAAGCCGAGTTGTTTCGGGCCTGCTGCCGGTTTATATGATCCTTCATGTCGACGATGGTCCAAATTCCCGAAACCCTGCCGCGCAACGTGCGTGATTTGACTGATCTGGCTAACGGATTCGGCGAGCGGCTGGAGAACTTGCGGAGGTCACTTTGACGTCCCGGGCAAACAGCGGCGCGTAGAGCAAATCAAGGCCCAAGAGTCCGACCCCAATATGTGGAACAACGCCCAGAAGGCGGCGAGTATCCTTAAGGAAAAAAAGCAGCACGAGCTCGTCCTGGAGCCCTTTGCTTTGTGTGAACGGGCCGTGGAGGACGTGAAGGCTCTTATCGACCTGTGTAAGGAAGTAGGTAGTGTCGACGACGGCTCACTCGACGAACTCCGCCAGTTGTTTGAACAAGCGCAGACCGGTATGCGCGCGCTGGAATTCCAGCGCATGCTGAGCGGCGAACGCGACGCGGGCGATGCGTACCTGGTCATCCACGCCGGTGCGGGCGGCACGGAAGCCTGCGACTGGGCCTCTATTCTGGCCCGTATGTACACGCGTTACGCTTCGGCCCAGGGCTACAAAACTCAAATCATGGAATTCACCGAAGGCGATGGCGCGGGATTGCGCTCGGTCTCGTTCGAAATCACGGGTCCCTATGCCTACGGTTATCTGAAGGCCGAGTCGGGTATTCATCGGCTCGTGCGCATTTCGCCCTTCGATTCGAATGCTCGCCGGCACACGAGTTTTGCGAGCGTTTACGTTTATCCCGTGGTGGAAGATGACATTGAAATCACCGTGCGCGACGAAGACCTGCGAGTTGACACCTACCGCGCGGGTGGAGCGGGTGGACAGCACGTCAACAAAACGGATTCCGCCGTGCGAATGACGCACATTCCTTCCGGAATTGTGGTGCAGTGTCAGGCCGAGCGGTCGCAGATTCAAAACCGGGCGCGCGCCATGAAGATGCTTAAAGCGCGTCTGTACGAAGCTGAAGTCGAGCGTCGCCAGGCCGAAGTGGACAAGGAGAACTCGGCAAAGAAGCAAATCGCCTGGGGCTCCCAAATTCGCAACTACGTGCTGCAGCCTTACCAACTCATTAAGGATGTGCGCACGGGCATGGAAACCTCGTCGGTGGACAAGGTGCTCGATGGCGACATTCAGGGATTCATTGAGTCGTACCTAATGAAAAAGACTAGCGGCGAGGCGATGGGAACCGCGGGCGCGGACGACTGACCTTCTCGCGCGGATCGATCTCGGCCATAACCCAAGATTTTTGCCACAAGCTAATGTGAGAATCGTTCGTGATGCTAGTTTCGCGCGCGGGTAGATGCGTGGCACAATGCTCGCGCACGCCGCCGACGCGCGTGGATTTGTGGCGTTGATACTTACGCGTAAGGCTCACGTTAGGTTCCCGTTTTAAGGAGGGCTGCAACCTGGCTCTCGTTGCTTTCGTTGTTCTCGCCCGCTTTAGCCGGATCCAAAAAGAGCAGTATAAAACGACGGAACATCGTGGCGTCGAAGGTGCGGCCTACGTTGTCGCGCATCAGGTTGAAGGCCGTTAGGGTGTCGCGCGATTCGGCGTAGCTACGTTTTGTGGTGAGCGCCGAAAAGGCGTCTGCCAAAGTGATGATGCGCACGACGGGGTCGAGTCGGGTGGCGACGGCGCCCTTGGGATAGCCCGAGCCGAGTAAGTTTTCGTGGTGGGATTCGGCACCCAGCACGATGAGCGGATTGAGTCCCTTGTGGCGACGCAAAATTTCGGCGCCGTATTCGGGATGTTTCTTCATGACGGCCCACTCACTCTCGTTGAGCGGCCCTTTTTTATTGATGATGGCGGGGTCGACCAAGCATTTGCCGATGTCGTGGAGGAAACCGGCTAAACCGAGGTCCGCGAGTTCTTGCACTTGGGTGATGCCCATTTCGCGGCCCAGCGCGATGGTGTAGGCCGCTACGCCCACGGAGTGTGCGTAGGTGTAGGCATCGTGGCCAGTGAGTTCGATGAGGTTAAGGAAGGCGTGCTTTTGCAGGCCAATGTAGCGCACGCATTCCTGCGTGAAGCTGCGAGCCTGCGCAATGTTTTGCGGATTGCCGGGATCTGAAAAGAGGCGATCCACGACGTCCACGGCGTAGTCCGTGAGGACGGCGGCTTTTTCGCGCGGAGTGAGGGAGGGGCTGCGCACGACATCGCCCAGCGACGTGGACATTTTATTGAAGTAGCGCTCGCGGTCGATCTTGCGAATGTAGAGGAAGGACTCCTGGCCGCGCCAACGCGCCAGCATGCGCGCGTCGAAATTAAGGTTCTGCGGTTTGATGAGGAAGAAGTCGCCGCCGGCCTTCACGTAGACGTCGAAGTCCGCGATGAGACCCGAGCGTAAGCTCTCCGTCAAAATCGGAACGTAGTCGTCCGAATGTCCCTCAAATATTGGCCTTTCCGGCAATGAACCCATCCCCCTATTATCGGCCAGGGCCCCCCTAAGTTGTGTTATTTTTCCGTTAAGTCCGGTTAAGTCGGCCGTCGCTTTTGCCGATAGAGCTATGTGGATAAGGTCCGGAATCTCTTACGCCTTTTGAAAGAAATCTGGAGCCCCCCGCGGGAGGCTTTCCTGATTCGCTCCCTGCTGGTGGGCGCCGGCCTAACTTTTATTGTTATGATTTCAGCTACTTATTGGATTTTTTCCCTTCATCGCAAGGAAGTTCAGAGCAGTGCGCACCACGTGACTGTGGAACACGAAGACGAGGCCGACGAGCCCGAGGGCGACCACGGTGGCGAGCATGGCGGTGGTGAAGGGCACGGAGGCGGGCATGAAGGAGGGCACGAAGCCGGTGCCGAGGGACATGAAGGCGGCTTTGCTCGTAACCCCATTCCCAAAAGTATTCGCGCCCGTCAGGACGGCATTCCCGAGGAGGGACACGACCTGGTGGACCCCGACATTACGGCCACACGTAGCTTGGCCTCCGTGCTGAAGGATTCCGAATTGAAAGTTAAGTTGCCGCACGTGTTTGTTGACGTACCGGAGATCATCGCGGCCACGCGTGCGTCGGGAGGATTCAGTTCGAAGGTGGTGGTTTCGACCACCATCGAGGTGGACTCCAACGAAGCTCAGCGCGAATTGCTGGAGCGTAAGGTTGAGATTCAGGCGTTGATTTCGTCGCTCATCTCGGAAGTGAAGGGCGAAGCCCTGAAAACCCCCGAAGGCATTGCGGACTTCAAACTCGCCATTCAGCGCGAGATCAATCACATGCTCAAATCGGGCAAGGTCATTGACGTGCTGTTCCCCCAAATTTTCGTAATGTAGGAACGCAAGGAGATGCCCGCTATTTCGCGGCGGGGTCTTTGAACAGGCGCATCTTTAAATTTGGTTCCACATAACGCACTCCGGGCGAGTGCTTGAGTTTTTCCATGGTGGCTTGAGCATTCGCACCCTCGGGAAACTGAACCAAATAAAGCTCCGAGGAACCTACTCTCTCTAATTCTTTGAGGCCCTGGGCGGCCAGCAGCGCGTGGCGGTCCTCGGCGTTGACTCCCGGCTCGAAGGACACAAGGTACTCTCGCTCCACTTGTGCGCCGGTTTTGGGAGTGGTGGGGGCCGTGGCGGGCTTTTTGGAGGCCGATGCGTTGGCGGGAAGACTGGTGAATCCGGCGGACAGAGTGAGGGCGAGAGTCAGGAAAGGCATAAACCCGAAGCTATCATTTCAATTGAGGCTGTCGAGGTGTTGACCGACACTCTGCAGGGTGGAAAAACGGGTTCATGGCATTTTGGGCGTGGATAGACCGAACATGGGTTCGCTTGGCTTCGGTCAAGTTGACGCTGGTGGTGTTCCTGGCGCTGTTGTTGTTGTCCATTCCGGGCACCGTGATTCTTCAGTACAACATTTCCAACGTGGATCCGGGCATTCAGTACAACTACGGATTCTGGAAGTTTGGTCAGCTCTTTCAGCTTTTCACTTCGTACCATTCGTTTTGGTACGTGGGTTTGATCGCCTTGCTAGCCATTAACCTGATTGCTTGTTCGGAGCAGCGTTGGCCGCAGATGTGGAAGTTGGCCACGCTCAAACCCGTGCCGCTCTCGCGCGAAGCCATGGAGCGACAGCCCGCAAAATTGCGTTACGCTTGGCGCACGCAAAAAGGCAAAGACGAAACCTTGCAGCTTTTGCTGAAAGATTTGAAGCAAGCTTGGGCCCGCCCCGTGGTTTTGGAAGATGGGCTGGATCACTTTCAGGTGTTTTGGCAGGCGGGCCGCTGGTCGCGCATTTCGAACTACGTAGTGCACACTTCGCTGCTCGTGATTTTTGGTGGAGCCATTTACTCTTCCCTCTACGGTTTTGAAGGGGCCGCCAACATTCCGACCGGTGGCGCGGTGGATACCTTTTTGATTTTCAAAGAAGGTGGCGCGGCCGGACTTGATCGTGCTCCGGGCGGCTTGCGCAATGAACGCATGTTGGGTTTTCGGATTCAGGCCGAAGACTTTAAAGTCAATTTCTACGAAGATTATCCCGGTCGTCCGAAAGAATTTATTTCGCGCGTAAATATTTTGGAAAACGGCAAGGTCATGAAGTCGGGCACGCTCCGAGTGAACGAGCCCATGAAGTACGGCGCCTTCACGCTCTACCAGGCAAGTTACGGACGTCTAGGCGACTTCGCACTGCAACTGCGCGTGGTGGACAAGAAGCGTCCCTACGATGGGCAAACATTTGCCAAACTACATTTGGGTGAGCCGAAAGAGCTGGGTAAAGAATTTGGCGGACTCACTCTGGTGCCCGTACGTGCGCTCATGAACGTGCAGGGGCTGGGACCCGGTGTGCAGTTTCAGGAGTTCCGGGGCAATCAGCCGGCTGGCACGCCCTTCTGGGTGCTCAAGAACTATCCGCAGTTTGATTTCGTTAAGCGTCAGGCCCCTTACGGTGTGGTGCTGGATGAAGTCGAAGAACTTTTCTTTACGGGTCTGCAGATTGCGAGCGACCCCGGCGCGCCCGTATATTGGTTAGGCTGCGCGGGCATGTTGCTGGGCACCTTCTACGCACTCTTCGTGACCCACCGGAAATATTACCTACGCTTTGAGAAGGGCGAACTTATGTTCGTCGGCACCATTCATCGTTTGCCGCTCGGCTTTGAAGGCTTCGTGGCCAAACTCGCCGAACGTTTTAAAAAATTGACGGGGGCTATCCCCGCCGCAGGAGACTCCAGCGTATGAACCCTACCGAATCGATGATCTTTGAATGGGCCGTGAAGCTCATGAACACGGCGGCCTTCGTTTATTTAGCGGCGTGTTTTTTCTTTATCTTTGCTGTCTCCACCGCGCGCGAAGAACGCTCGCAACGTTGGTCTAAGCGCGGTTCGTGGATGGTGATGGCGGCCTTCACCCTGCACACGAGTGCGCTGTTGTTGCGCTGGTACATTGGAGGCATTTCGCGTCCGCCCTGGACCAACCTTTACGAGTCGCTCGTGTTCTTCGCTTGGGGCGTGTCGTTGTTTCAGGTTTACGCGCAATCGAAATGGAATTTGCGTTTGTCCGGTGTGGTGTCCGTGCCGCTGATTTTCATTCTCATGGGCATGAGTGTGCTTACTCCGAACAAGGGCGTGGAGCCGCTGATTCCTGCGCTGCAAAGTTACTGGCTTAAAATTCACGTGGTCTTTGGCATGCTGGCCTATGCGGGATTCACGACCGCCGGATGCATTGCCTTTCTGCAGCTCATGCGCAACGGAGTTTCGCTCTCGCGTATTGCTTGCGGCTTTTCGTTGCTCGCGCTTTTGAACTTGGGCATTGCGGGCGGCAAAGGTGTGTTTACGACGGGCCGTTTTGAAATGGCCAAAACTACTTACGCAACCATGCCGAATGGCCAGCAAATTGCCACGGCCGATGTTTACCGCGAGTACGAAGGTGGGCCGGTCATCACGCGCATGGAAGAGGTGCCTCACGCCGCAATCCCTTACCTGGTTTCGCTCGTGGCCTTTGCGGCCTCGGCCGTGGCCTTTGGTGTGAGGGGCTTTCGGCGTCGCGAACGTTTGTTGGGGCCCCTGTCGGCAGACCAAGCGGCAGAGTATGGTTACGACTTGCAGCCGTGGCCGCAGCGCTTGTTCGCGTTGGGGTTGGTGTCCATGCTGACTTTGTTTGGCATGATCGGGCAGGGGGTGCGCACGAGCGAGACGCTCACGCTTCACTCGAACCCTTATCTGACGATGCTGCTCCTAATGACTTTCTTCTTTGGTGTGGCCTTCGTGATGCTTGCGCGCAAGTACCGTGCATTCTTGCGCGTGCTTCCCTCGGCGGAACGTTTGGATGAGTTGAGTTACACGAACATTCTTTTTGCTTTTCCTTTTCAGACGCTGCTGTTGGTAACCGGCGCGGTATGGGCCTTCTACGCCTGGGGACGGAGCTGGGGTTGGGACCCTAAGGAAACCTGGGCCCTGATCACTTGGTTCGCCTTTTTGATTTACCTGCACGGTAAATTGCTTTTGCGCTGGAAGCCCAATTTGCTTTCGGTAGTCGCCATTTTTGGCTTCGTGATTCTTGTGTTCGCTTTCTTGGGTGTGAACCTAGTGCTGAGTGGTTTGCACAGTTACGGAAGCGCCTAATGGGTTTGGGAAAATCGGAACTTAGCTTCACTGTCCTCAAGCCCGAGGACGTGCCCGAAGCGAAGCATCCGCGCTGGGCGGTATTAGGCCGCTCAAACGTGGGCAAGAGCAGCCTATTGAATTCGCTCACGCATCCGATTGAAATGTTCAAAACGGGGCGCACGCCCGGTGTGACGCGTGGTCTTATTGGTGTGAAGGTGCGTTTGGGAAAATCCGAGGACTCCACTCTGGAGCTCGTTGATTTGCCGGGTTTTGGTTACGCCGTGAAGGGCAGCATCAGCGTGGATAACTGGGGCGTGCTGGCCGAGTCGCTGCGGGAGCGCAGCCAGGAGCGCGGTCTGCTCTGGATTTGGTTGGCCGATCCAACGCGCGCGCCCGAGGAGCTCGAGCGCGGTTTGTTGGAATGGTTGGGCGAAGAGCCGTTCATGTTTGTGTTCACCAAGGCCGATGCCGTGAAGGCGAAGCAACATGCGCAAATCGAACGTACTTGGGAATCGATCATTGCGAATGCAACGGAAGGACCTTTTTGGGTTAGCTCACTTAAGGGAGAGGGCATGGAGGCGCTAGCGAAATCTGCGCGCAACTTCGTGCGACTCCACGCATGAAGCTGCTGGTGCTGCTTTTGTGGGCGTTGGGCGGGCTGAGCGCCGAAGCGCGTGTGTCCAAGATGAGCGTGTTGGCGCGAGTGGCTGATCAAGTCATTACCGATCGCCGCGTGCGCCTAAATTTGTTTGTCGACAAGCCTGCTCTTTATCTGGCGGGAGGGCGCGATCAAACGCTGGCCCCCGACCAAATTGAACAGGGCTTGCAGCGAACCATTGCGCAACTCATGGTGACTGAAGAAAATCGCATTGTGGGGCTTGTGCAGGTGAGCGACGCTGAAGTCGATGTTGAACAAGCCAATCTAAAAAGAGAATTGGGTGCGAAGTACGCGCAGTTCATGGCGGACTTTGAATTGGGCGAGCGTGACTTGCGCCCGCTCCTGCGTGAACGGGTGTTACTCCGCAAGGGGCTCCTTGCCCGCGTGAAAGAAGCCTCGGCGAAAGCGGACAAAGCGGGTGGGGCTAAGCCCGAAACGGCGCAGCTCGCCATTGATGAATGGCTCAAGCAGCTGCGGGCTCGCTACCGGGTGCAGCGCTTTAAGGATATGGCGCGTGAGCGCACCGAATAAAAACGCTGCCGCTGCAGGCAGATTGCTGGCCATTGAAGTGGCCGGCGGACATCTCCCCCTGTGGTCTCTGGCCGATTACGAATCTGAATTGCAATTTGCCGATTCTCGCCTTTTTTGGCGCGAGTGGGGACGGGGCGATGCGGCCTTCGTGATTTACCGGGGTACTCTGGACGAAGCGTGGATTTTGCATCTCGCCGTGGAGCGTAAATCGCAGGGCCGCGGCAAAAAATTGCTGACCGAGTTTCTCGAGTCCTTGCCGGGCGAAGGCTATAAAAGTGTGGGACTCGAAGTGAGTGAAAACAATGTGCCGGCGCTACGGCTTTATCGGAGTGCAGGGTTTACGGAAATTGGGCGGCGTGCCGCCTACTATCGCAACGGCGATACGGCCGTGGTCATGAGGCGACAATGGTGACATGCGTTCGGGAAGCAAAAAACTTTTCGCTGGTTCCGGGCACGCTCGTGGCTGCGCCGCGCGCCAGCTCGGAACGGGATTTTCGTTTGGAAATTCGTTTGCCCGTGTAT
This sequence comes from Bdellovibrionales bacterium, assembly GCA_018266335.1. Next base: position 8,395 of record JAFEAR010000176.1, on the reverse strand, counting down.
CGCGATTGGCTGCCCGGGCAGTTCGTTATGATTCGCTGGGGTCGCCACTTGGTGGGGCGTCCCTTTGCCATCGTCGATTGGCGCCGCGAGGATGCGGGCACCTCGGTGCTCTCCCTGTGGATTCGTCGCTTGGGCGCGGGGACTGAAGAATTGTTTCGAGAAGCCCTCGCGGGCCAAGCGGTGGATGTGACTTTGCCGCTGGGTCAGCCCTTTGAAAAATCGCTCTTCACGGCGCAGCGGTTGCTGTTGGTGTCGGGCGGAGTGGGGGCGGCGTCGCTGTGGCCACTGGCCGTGGCCCGTAGCAAGCGGGGGCTGCGCAGCTTGTGGCTGCATGGCGATCGCGATTTGCCCAGTTATGACCGGGAGTTGTTTCAGTCCACCGATCGGCCCGATCGCGTGGCGCTGGAGGCCGGTGATGTGCCCGGCGATTTTTCGCGCGGCCGAGTGACGGATCTTATGCGCGAAGTGATGCCCGAAGACTTGCGGAGCATTGAAGCTCTGGTGGTGTGTGGGCCTTCGCCCATGCTCGAAGCCGTTTCTAAAACCGCGCTCTCAATTCCCGAGCTGGCGGCCTTGCCCGTGCATCTGGGACTTGAAGAGCGTATGGGCTGCGGCGTGGGCCTTTGTTTTTCGTGCAGCGTGTGGACCCGCGCGGGCATGAAGCGTTTGTGCACCGAGGGACCGTGGTTTGAAGCGCGCGAAATTCCTGGGCACTTCCGGCTGCGCAAAGGAGCAGCGGTATGAGCATCACTTTTTTGGGGCGCGAGTATGCGAGCCCTTTGTGGGTGGCATCGGGAACTTTTGGTTGGGGGCTCGAAGCCGTGGACGGCGCTTTTTGGCCGCGGGGTTTGAGTGCGGTGGTGACGAAGGGCGTGAGCCCCGACGCCATGAACGGTGCGCCTCATCCGCGCGTGGTGGAGAGTGGCCACGGAGTGGCGCTGCTCAATGCCATTGGACTGCAGAACCCGGGACTGGAGGGTTTCTTGGCGCGCTACGTGGTGCGCTACCGCAAAAATGAAGTGCCCTGTCCGCTGTGGGTGAACGTGCTGGGGTCTTCGATTGAAGGCTACGCACGCGTGGTAGAGAAAATTGCTTTGGCCGGTGGTCCTTGGCTCGCCGGATTTGAACTCAACGTGTCCTGTCCGAACGTGGACAAGGGCGGTACGGAATTCGGTGCCGACGGCAGCACGCTGCGTGCGTTGGTGGAAGCCTGCGTGCGTGTGGCGGGCGGACAACCCATTATGGTCAAGCTATCGCCGGCGGCCTCGGACATTGTGGGGCTGGCGCAGGCGGCCGTGGATGGCGGCGCGGCGGCGCTCTCGCTAGTAAACACTTTTCCGGCGGGGTTGCCGGAAGTCGATAAGCGCGATGCTTCGGGCGCCACGGTGTGGTCGCTCGGGCGGCGCTACGGTGGTTTGTCGGGCCCGGCGCTGAAACCCATGGCGCTGCGTTTGGTGGATTTAGTGCGCTCCAAGTCGAAGGTTCCCCTGTGCGGCGTGGGCGGCATTGAATGTGCTCGCGATGTGCGCGAGTTTTTGGCGGCGGGGGCCGACGTGGTGCAAGTGGGCACGGCGAACTTTGCGAATCCCTGGGTCGTTGAAGATATTGCGCGCGAGTTAGAATTTATTTAGCGCGCGTTTTTATTTCACGGGCGTGAACTGGCGAATATCGCCGAGTAGATGATCGAGTTCCTTGCGAAAAGCTGCGGCCTCGCGCGCTTCGGCTACGCTAGCTTCTAAGAAATGCTGGGCTTCGGTGGAACTTAGCTGCCGACCCTTGGCGACTTTGTCTTGCCAGCCTTCGCCAAGTTCGTGATCGATGCGATCGTTCATTTTCTGGCTGCCGTCTTTTACTTTAGCGGTGAGCTCGAGCAAGCGTTTGGTGACGGCCGGCGTGGCGTGCAGAATGTCTTTCGAGGCGCCCAGATTCAAAGCGGCAAGTTGTAGTTGAATTTGCATGTAGGAAACGCCGGTGGAGTCGTCCTGCGCATAGTGGAGCAGGGCGCCTGCCACTTGGGCCTTGCTGGGATAGGCGGGCGTGTGGGCAGCGGCGCTTTCGATGAGCGCGCGGCCCAGAGTGAGTCGTTGCAAGAAGGGGCAGTACATACTCAGGAGGGGGCGATACACCTTGCTGCCGCGGAGTTTATCTTCGCGCGCGATGAGCTTTTGCGCGTAGTCCTGACCGAGTTTGCTGCCCGCCTTGGGATAGCCGCGCTCTAAATGTGCCAGGGCTTCTTGGGCCTGGGCGGCCCGCCGGAAGCGGCCGGTCTTGGGATCGATGTTTTTGGCGAGCGCGGTGGTGCGATCGATGTAGGCCTTTTGGCATTGGGGTGCAGTGGTCTGAATTTTTTCGATCGTCGCGATGAGATCGGTCTCGGCAGCATTGAGCGGCGCTTTGTCGTCTAGCCGGGCCGTGGCGCAGGCGCCCAGAACGAGCAGAGTTAATCCACGGGTGAGGAGTGCGGTGCGCGATTGCATGTGCCTACTCTACCAGATTGAAATTTTTCCGCCGACCCGGACTTCGTCGCCCTCAATATGAACCAGGAGATCTCCGCCCCGAGTTGATACTTGGAGGGCGTGGAACTGATGGCGGTGAAGGCGTGGTTGCCAGAAGGGCGCGAGCAGGGCGTGGGCGGAGCCGGTTACGGGATCTTCCGGAATACCTTCTTGCGGGTAAAAACAGCGCGAAACAAAATCAATACCGGGAGAATCGCCGCGCGCGGTGAGGACGAGCCCGGAGTGGGGAAGATTATTGATGGCCCCAAAGTTCGGGACAAAGTTTTTTACTTGGGATGCTGCGGCTATTTCGCAGATCAAATAGTTGTTAGCGACCGCGCAAGAAATAATTTTACTATCGATGAATCCGAGCAGCGTGGAGGGGATAGCGATGCCGCTAGATTTCGCGGCGGGCAGAGCAATCCACCAGATTTCGTTTTCCTTCCATACGCGCAGAAATCCTGAGGCGCTGTGGAATCGCCATGTGTCGACAGGGCTTTCTTGGTTTTGCGACAGAACGTAGGCCGCGGCGAGAGTGGCGTGTCCGCAAAGATCCACTTCCTGAGTTGGGGTGAACCAGCGAATATTCCAGTGATCGCCCTGTCTCAGCACAAAGGCAGTTTCCGAAAGATTCACTTCAGCGGCGATTTGCTGCATTTCCTTGTTCGGGAGTGCGGCAGTACACACGTACACTCCCGCGGGATTACCGAGCAGGCCACTGCCGGTGAAAACATTGGCTTTGGCTACCGGGGCAGAGGAGATGGCCATGGACGAGCACTCCACTCCGACTTGCACATTTGTGCAAGCCACCTGAGGCGCCTTTTAGAAGGGGTCCGCTGTGCGGTACAATCGTGCACAAGGGGAGATATCGGCGGTGCTTTCGGAGCCGGTGATTTTAAATCCCAGTTCTGCGTAGGTTTCGAAATGTCCACGGTAGCGCCGGGCGCGCTCCGCGGGGCGCACCGGATAGCCTTCGACTCGTTCGGCGCCCGCATCCCGCGCTGCTGTTACCAGCGCGGCGATAAATTCTTTCCATAGGTCCGGTCCGGGAATGTCTACTTCCACCGCAATGCAGCCGATGGCCCAGGTACTGTCTACGAACGGCGAAAGGCGCGACGCGAGTCGCTCCCTTTCCATGGAGGGGTAGGAAGTTTTGGGGCCCGCACCAATCCATCCGATGAGTTTGGCATTTTCGTAAATGAGAAAATCAACGTGATGGCCACTGCTCGGGCGGAGTCTCCCACCTTTCTCCACCCTCCGAAGCTGCCTAAGTTTTAGACACCGTTTTGCCTAGAATGTTGCCACTCAGAAAGAGGCCCCCAGAGCGAGGGGCAACCTGCTGATTTTTCTAATCTATTCAAATGGTTGCCAGTGTCGGGGCTTTGGCACGTCCCCTGCAACCTTAGCCTTAACAGAGTTGGTTTAGTTTTAAAGGAGTTTTGAATGTCGGCAACTAGTTTAATCAAGTTGATGGCCCTGACCGGCGTGTTGGTGAACCCCTGGTTCTCTAACTCGTGGGCGCAACAGACTATGGCGGATCGCAGCTGGGGCTTGCAAGCCAAGTCCGGCATCGATGCGCCCCACGCCTGGACTCAAATGAAGAGCGATTGCTCTAAATCAGGCATTGTAGTGGCCGTTATCGATACCGGCATCGACATGAATCATCCGGCACTCAAGAGCGTGCTGTGGAACAACCCCAAGGTGGGTCGCGATGGTTACTCGGGCGACTTACACGGTTGGGACTTCGCTAAGAACTCGGGCAATCTGGTGGATAACCACGGTCACGGCACGCACATCGCTGGCATCATTGCTGGTCGCGATGTGGGCGTAGGTGGCTACAAAGGTGTTTGCCCCGGTGTTCGCATCATGGCGCTTCGTTACTATGATGAAAATGCGAGCGGCGTAGAAAACCTTCGCAACACCGTGAAGGCCATTAACTACGCGGTTGATCACAACGCAGACATCATTAACTACTCCGGCGGCGGAGCTGAATTCTCCGAAGCCGAATTCAAAGCCCTCAAGCGCGCCGAAGCTAAAGGCATCCTCGTGGTTGCCGCTGCCGGTAACGAGCGCAGCAACGCCGACACGAACTTGTACTTCCCGGCAGCTTACCCGCTCAACAACATCATCTCGGTTACGGCCGTGGATGAAAGCGGTGCGGTTCTCTCGGCTGCCAACTGGGGCATCAAGAAAGTTCACGTGGCGGCTCCCGGTCAGTCGATTTTGTCGACCCTGCCGAACGGTGGCTACGGATTCATGTCCGGTACCTCGCAGGCCACGGCCTTCGTGTCGGGTATCGCAGCCATGCTGCTCTCCGAAAACCACGGTCTGAACTTCAAGCAGATCAAGAGCATCATCGAGAGCTCGGTGCTGAAGTACCCGCAACTCGTGGGCAAGGCCAAGACCTCGGGCCGCGTGAACGCGTACAACGCGCTCAAGTTGCTCGGCGCAGCTCGCAGCGTGTCGAGCTCGCACTAAGCACTCGTTAGTCCCTGTCTGGCTCCGCTGTTGATCCCTCCCCCGGATCGGCAGCGGAGTTTTTTTATGCGTGAATTACCAGAAGAACGAAAGTTCGAGGGGGACTACGAGGAACATAAAATCACTGCCCATGATTTTAATAACTCGGAAGGACGGGCGGTAAATCAAGCGGTCGCGCAGTTCAAAGCGCTTGCCGACCTGAGCATCGAATGCCAGTTTCGTGGTGCTGTCCGATGCGCTGCCCACGCTGACGGATCCGTAAGCCAACCCCATTTTAGCGCCCACAAAGAAGTCGTTCGTCAGCGTGGTGGTGGTTTCGTGAGCGTTGGCAAAGTTAAACGTAGGACCCACGAACAGCAAGAGTCCGTCGCTCGAGAGGCTATTGTAGGAGAAGTGGGCCCAAGTAGCACTGCCTTCTAGTTGCAGTTTAGTGGCGGGTAGATTGTACGCGTAGCCAGTGTTCAAAAAAATGAGGTTGGCATCGCCCGAAATAAGTAAAGCACCCAGGGTTCCGCTAGCCATGATTTCATGGGTAGAGGGACCGTAGGTCTTCGCGACTTCTTTGCTTTCCGTTGCGATGGGTTCTTTGTGGGTTTCCGATGCCAGCTTGCGCGCGGAGGCGGCGAAGGGCGAGAGGAGAGCAATTCCGAGGACGAGTTGTAATGTTTTCGACATGGGCAAAATAGGTAGCCCGGCAATTCTCTTAAGACAAGGTACTAGGTAAGGCTTTGCACGATCCAACCCGTCGGCAACGGCGAGGGCAAATCGGACAGACGGAATAATCCCAATGCAAATCCGCCGCGTCCGGCGCCCGTAAGCTTGGCGCCCAGCGCGCCGCGGGAGCGCAAATCCTCAACCACTTTATCCAGGGCCGCGTCGGAAACGCCCAAGTAGCTGAGGCGCAAATGAGTGTCGTTCATAAGGCGACCCAACTGCGTAGCGGGTTCGCGTTCGAAGGCCGCAATCATGCGCTCGGCATTCGTAGAGAGGGAGTCCATCAAATCGTCCCAAATTAACGGCGTTCTCTCTTGCAGGCCCTTGGTCGCGGCAATGACCTCTGCCGTGCGGTGGCGCTCGCCGGAATCGACGAGCACAAAACAAAGTTCGCTGCGCTGGAATTGATCGCACTGGAGCGCGCGCCAGCGCCGGTCGGCCGAGCTAAAGGCAATGGGCTGATCGAGCGCAATGGTGAAAGGATCCACACCCGAAGGACGACCGTGAAAAAGTTCCTCACCGTGCATGGCCAGCAGGGCCAACTCTTCGCCTTGCAATTCGGGTCGGTAGAAGCGCGCCATGGCCGTGCAAAGAGCGGCAGAGGAACCGAGTCCACCGCCCACGGGTAATTGCGATTCCACTCGCACGCCCTTCACCGCGTGGGCGGCGCCCATGCGACGGCAGAGCTCCTGAATTTTTTTCCATTCCTCTTCGGAGCGCTGCTCGCCGTTGAGCCAGAGCCCCGCATGGTCGGCAGATTCTTCGTAGCTGAGAGTGAGTTGCCGAAGCGGAAAGGCCAGGGCGCGGCCGCGGTGCACGACGCTGTGTTCACCGCCGAGGATGAATTTTCCGCAGGAAGAGGTCACGGGATTAGGTGAAGGTCAGAGCGCTCAGCACGATGAGTGTCCAGAGCATCCGCGAGACCACCGAGGTGAGCGTGCCAAAACGACTCGCCAGAATGCCCCAAAAATAACCCATCATCCAAATCACCAAAAAAGGAATGAGTCGTTGGGTGCCGAAGCCAAAGGCCAGGGCGTCCAAAAAGGCCACGCCCGAGAGCCCCCAGTTGGGGGCCAAGAATCCGCGCGAAATAATTTCGTAACCGGGGGCCAGGAGTATCGCGGAGATCAGCACGGCCACAAAAGAAGGTGGCACGATTTCTAAAACACTCGCGCGCAGCATAGGCATGCTCTCCATGCTGGTATGTTTAGTGAGCCACGCGAGCACAACGAAGGGAAGGGCAGTAGCCAGGGCCGAGCCCGCGCCGAGCATGAGCGTTCCGGAGTGGCCGCGCAGCATGCTCTGTTTTTTTGTGATGACAATGAGATTGATGGCCAGCAGCAGCACGATCACGCTGAGCACAAATTGTCGGGTCCAGAAGAGGGACATGTCGCCCCCGCCGAATGCCCAAAGAGAAGCCAGGGTGGAAAGTCCATAAGCTAGAGGCAGCATGGACAACACCCTAACAGGAAATAGGGTGACCTTCGAGGGTGGGGCCCACGCCGGCGTGGTCTTCCCAAATCTCCACGTCCAGGCCGAGTTTGCGGAGCATGCGCTCGGCATCTTCCCGAATAGGGCGCTCAGAAATCAGGTGCACGTTGGGGCCGGCATCGAGGGTAAAGTAAAAATCGCGCTGGGGCATGCGGGCCAATTCGTTCAGAACGAGGCGTGTTTCGGGCAGGGCATAATCCACGCCCGGAGTGCCGGTGCGGGCAATTTCGTGGAGCTCATTGGCCTCGGTTTCCAGGAGGGGGCCAAGGGCGGATAGGTTTTTATCCGTGAGGGCCTTGTGCACTTCCGCCAGGCGGCCGGGAACGCGCGCCAGCCGCGGTAAAAAGAGCGGACTGCTTTGCGCCAATTTGTGTCCGTCGGAGCTGGGCACGGCCTTGTGCTTCTTGGAAATCATCAGAATGGTGTCGCGCAGCGGCCACACGCAGTCTAGGCGCCGCGCGAAGGTGCCATTCCATTCGGTGAAGGGACCGGCGAGCGAGCGACAGGCCGAGCCCGAGCCGCGGCGGGCCAGTGCCCCCACCATCTGGGGATTCTGCCAACAGTATTCCAGGGCGCCCTGCAGTCCCAGCATTTCACCGAGGGCGGCAAGGGTGAGCGCGGCGAAGGCCGAAGCCGACGAAGCAATTCCAGCGCCGGCAGGAAAATTATTGCGACTCTCGACGCGGAAGGTGCCTAGCTCCTTACCGAGCGTGCTGGCCACGCGCTCGAGGTGGGCAATCACTTTGGCGGTGTCCGCGTCTGAAGCAGGGCTACCATTCAAAATAAATTCCGTGCGGGGTCCGTGGCTGCGTACGACTTGGGTTTCTGTTTTAGCTTGCGAGAGCGTAAGGCTCAGCGAAGGATTTGTGCCCAAGTTGCGATCTTCATCGCGCGTGAAGGGAAGTTTGCCCCAGTATTTGATGAACGCGATGTTCGGCGAGGCTTCAGCTTTCATGCACACTTCCGGCGGGCGCGCCAATGGCGTGGGGACTGAGCCACCAACCGCGAGATTGAATGTCGGCGCTGAGCTCGCGTTCGAATTCGGGTTCAATCCACACCAGAAGCGCATCGCCCCCGCCCGCTCCCGTGGTTTTGAGGGCGTGCACCCAGCTCTTGTTGATCCAGTTCTGGCGAGCAGAGGCAATGGCCTCCGGCACGACGCCCAGCTTTTGGAGTAGCTCGGCGTGTTCATCCATGGTGTCGATCCAGTCGTGGTT
>JAFEAR010000175.1 GCA_018266335.1 Bdellovibrionales bacterium | reverse complement strand
GCTCGCAGGCAACTTGCCTGTCCACAACGCCTGTTTGGTTTTTACGTACCACAGAGCAGCCAACGTAGGCTCCCAGCGATTAGCCGCCATGGTGCCATCCCAGCGATCCATCGCCGACACCACTTCGAAACACGAAGTGAGGTACTCGGATTCTCCCAGCGCACAAAGTCGATCGGCCGACAGCCGCTCACGCGCACGCTTCACGAACTCCAAAATATTTTGCGATAGGTAATCCGTTTGGGCATACTCGGGCTTGGTGACCGCTTCGTTCAAGGTCGCCAGAATACGTTTGGCCCGTGAACGATCGCCCCACTCGTACGCCAGACGTTTGCCGAGGGGCTGCGCGAAGGCTCCCTGGTTAGCGGTAGTCGTAAAGAACATTTCCTGTCCTTTGTAGTCGTAGTCCAAGTAGGGTCGTTCGGCCGGTTGCGAAATTTTGCGGGCAGCGGCGTCCTTCTCCGACAACAACTCCCTCGGTCCCTTGCGTTCGCGGTCGAAGAGCAATCCGGTCATGACGTGGCCAAAGCGCGTGCCATCCTTGGCATTGCGATCGATCCACGTGAAGTTCACGGCGGGGAACATCCAGGCCTTAGCTAAATCATCGCGCAGCCCCTCGGCGCCCTGCATGTTACGGCGCATGTAAAAGCCCATGGGCGAAACCGTTTCACGAAAACCAAACCAATCGAGCGCCACTGGCTCCTTCGGTGTAGTGCCTTTCCAATCGAAGACTTCATCCACGCGCGGGCCCCACTGCGTCCACTGCTCAGAGAAAACCTGCGTGCTGAGCGCAAAAGTTTTGGGATCGCGCACCTGAAAGCTCTCTTCAAACTTAGTGGCCTTCTGAATAGTGGCGCTCGAGACGGTGATCAAATCCTGCGTGTCGCCGTAGTTGGCGAGCGTAATGCCCCACACAAAGTTGCTACCCGGCCGATCCACGCGGCCAATAACGATGCCCGGAGTTCCGGGAAGCGAAAAACCTTGCGCGTCGATGTCACCCACCTGATAACGAATGGGATAAAGCGCGCCCGGCCAGGAAAGACTCAGGTGCGTGTCGTTGCACAGAGTAGGCTCCAGCGCGGTGCGCGGATTGGCAATCATCCAAAGGTTGGAAGCACCTAGATCGGTGTTAAGCGCCCGATCGGTTGAGTAGGCCTGCATCGAATCGGTGTCCGGATGAGTGGTCGCAGAAGCATGCCCCGCAACCACGGGCACATGAAACTTCGGCAGCGGAAGCCGGAGCTTAGCGAGCTGCGGTTTCACGCCACGCACGAGCGGCTGCCGGTACATAAGCTCCGGCGAGTCCTCGGGCTCGCCCGGCAACAATAGCTTAGCGGCTTCGGTGCCAAGCGTACGACTGAGCGCAAAACTGCGCGCTTCTTCGTAGGCATCGTACGAAAACTCCCACGAATGCAGCCGTGAAATAGCCAGAACTTCCCAAGGTTCCCAGGCCGGAATATCTTCGCGCTTGAGCGTAAAGATGCGGTACTCAATGGGGGTGCGCGCGGCATTGCGCTTCACGTATTCGTTGTGCCCCGCCACGAAAGATTCGCAAGCTTGGCGAAGCGGATCGTTCGGCGCTAACCCTTCCCATTCCCGCCGCGCTAGCCTCGCCGAAAAACGCATCAGCCGATCGCGCGGCAAAGTAGCGGTGCCGAACCAACTCGACAACCGGCCCGTAGCTGTAGCGCGCATGAGTTCCATTTGGAATTCACGATCCTGCGAATGAATGTAACCAAAAGCAAACCAAAGATTCGGAAAGTCTGCGGCCTGTACCGACCACACTCCCGTCGCATCGCGTTTAGCAGTGAACTTTCCGCCCTCCACGTTGCTCTGAAGAGTGTCCACGTCGCGCCCCCAGTAGCGGCCCGTGCCCCACGATAGCGCGAAGAGCAAAGCCACCAGGCCGATGAAGGAGAGAATAACAATTCTGAGTCGAGTCATAATCTTGAATCCGGTACGTAATCGAAACGAATGCCACCGCTACCCAGATTCACCATGAATCCGATTTCAATGCGGTAGCTGCCATCCTCCTCGCGGAGCTTCTCGGGAATGTTCCGCATAGGAGGCAAATGATAAATCGAACTAAGGGCGATGTCGTCAAAGACGGGCTCTCCGGAGCGCTGCAAAATTCGCGCTCGAATCACGCGTCCCTCGGAATCCAAATAAAACTCCGCCTGTGTCGGATACACTCCGGCATGCAGGCGACGCCGCGGATCGGAGATCGCCTCCGACACCAGCGGCTCCCAGCGGGGGCCAAGCTCACGCTTCAACCGATTAAAGAACGACGCAAAAGCAAATTCATCCGTATTCAGGAGCGTCTGCGGACCAATGGCCACATCCTTGCGCACATTGTCCATGGAACCACGATGCAATTTGGGATCGCCTTCGAAGCCATCGGGCGATTCCGAAGTTTTTTGCTCGGGCTCGGGTTTGGATTTTTCTTCGGGCGGCAAAAAAACATCGGGCCCTACGCCCAAGCGCTTGAGCATGTCCTTGTGGTGCTCGGCCTGCTCTCGCGATTTTTCCTGCGGCTTGAGCAGTTCGCTTTTCTTGGGCAATGTTTTTTCTTTACCCGTGCCGCCCAGCACCGAACCAAATTGCGCCGCCACGGTTTCGCGCTCCACGCGCTGCGATTTTTCGCCCAAATAGCGCGCCGTACCCGTAATGGGGAGCGACTTGGCGGCCTGCTCGGTTTCGACCACCGATTTGCGCGGGTCCGGCTTTGCGGGTGGCGCCAGCAAAGTAGGAGCATGCACCTGGCGCTGCAGCTGCGAAAGTTCGGAGGGCGTCACGAAGCGCGTTTCCACAGCCTTGGGCGGCGGCGGAGTGCGATCAAAAAGTTTGGAGTAATCGAGCGCCCCCAGAACAACCAACAGGTGAAACAGGAGCGACAGAATAAGCGCGCCCCACAGGAGGCGCTCACCATAGCTGTTCGGCGGAATCTCAGCCGGCCGATCCATACTCCACCTTCACCAGGAACAAGCCTTCGGGCACGGCACAGGGACCGGCCTCAGTGCGCGCAGCCGGTTGGCCGCCATCGCCCAGTAGCTTTTGCACGGACTCCACCGTCCGGCGACGCTGCCCGATTTCGATCAGGGTACCCACGATGTTGCGCACCATTTGCTTAAGGAAACCATCGCCCGTGAAGCGCAAGCAAATCCACTCGCCGCCCTCGGGATGATCCAAATAAGGCCGCGACACCAGCTCGCAGCGCGTGAGGGTGCGCACGCTTGTGCGGGCCGTAAAATTGGCGGCCGCGAAGGCCACAAAGTCGTGCGTACCCTCGAGCAGACGGAGCGCTTGCTCCACACCGACCCGGTCAAATTGAGCGGCATCGAAGCCCTCGATGGGCAACCAGCAGCAGCGTCCGCGAGCCAGCACCGGCTTGGCCCGTCGAAGCAGCAAACGGTACTCGTAGGTTTTGCTCGTCACATCGTCGGCCGCATGAAAACCCGCTTGCTCGCGCAATCCGGTAATCACCACGCCCTCCGGCAACACGCAGTTTAGTTTGTGGCGGAATTTTTCTAAATCGCCGGCCCGTTCCGGCTCTAAATCAAAGTGCGCGTAGAACTCTTCGGCGTGCACACCGGCATCGGTTCGACCACAGCCCTGCACCAAAAAACGCTGATCCTTGCGGTGCAAAACCGTGGAGAGCGCGGCTTCCATAACGCCCTGAATAGAAGGTTGCTGCGATTCCTGCCCTTCGGCCTGCAATTGCCAGCCGCAAAAGCCTTCGCCCGAGAATTCCAAACGGGCCCGAATACGACGGAGCGGCGCTGACATACAACCCGAACTCCTTACGCGCGCAGTTCGCGTAGCTTACGTAAAATTTGGAGCGCATTGAGGGCGGCCCCCTTGCGGAGTTGATCGCCCGAAATCACAAAGTGCACCGTCCGCGGCAAGGCCACGTCCCGACGCATGCGGCCCACCAAAACTTCGTCGACGCCTTCGGCTTCGAGCGGCATGGGAAAATGATTGAGTGCCGGTTCATCGACAACTTTCAGCCCCGGCGCTGCCGCCATGAGCTTGCGCAGTTCATCGAGCGTCACTTCGCGCTTCAAATCTACCGTAACGGCTTCGGTGTGGGCGCGGCGCACGGGCACCCGCATGCAGGTAGCCGACACGGGAAGGTGCGAGATGCCCAAAATTTTGCGCGTCTCCTCGATAACCTTGCCCTCTTCTTCGTTGTAGCCGGCGCCCAAGCGACCTTCTTCGCGCAGGGGCGTGTTGTGGCTTAAAACGTTCAGCATGAGCGGATAGGGAAAAACCTCGGGCTTCGGCAGGGGTGCACCGGTGCCGGCCGCTTTGAGTTGCGCATCGAGTTCCTCGAGGCCCTTGATGCCCGCCCCACTCGCCGCCTGGTAAGTGGCCACAATCACCCGCTGTAGACCAATGTCCTTGAGCGCATTGAGCGCCAAGCAGAGCAGAATCGTAGTGCAATTGGGATTCGCAATAACGGAATACGGCGCCTCGAGCATAGCGCCATTTACCTCGGGCACCACGAGGGGCACATCGGGGTCCATGCGGAAAGCCGAGGAGTTATCGATGAGCACTTGCGCGCGGGTCATGCCCTCGCGCAGCTGCTGGCCAATTTCGCTCGTGGCCATGTTGAGTATGAAATCGCATTCGCCCAGTTCTTTGGCGGAGGAGTCGAGCGCGTAAACTTTATCCTGCGGACGAGCCTGCGAAGCGAAGAGCCGAATTTCGGGATTCCCCGCTAGCGGCGCCTGCGCGAGTAGCTGGCGAAGCTCGAGACCCACTAAGCCCGTCGCTCCGACCAACGCAATCATGCCGGTGCTCCGCCTCCCCGCCGCGGTAGACGGAGACGACCTTTCACCCGGCGCCGAGTCCAGCGCATGAATTCAAAGACCGGACCAATGATGACGTAGGTAATAAATACCGGAAACAAAAGTTTCTCCGGGAAAGTAGAAAACAAAACGATCGCCGCAATGAGGATCACCAGGTAGCCAAAACCACGCTGCGAAGAAAAATTGAGATCCTTAAAGCTACGGTAGCGCACCATAGAAACCATGGCCGCCGCCAGAATAAACATAACGATGAGCATGTAGAGGCTCTTCCACGCCTCGAAACCCAGCTCCTGATAAAACAAAACTGCCGTGGCTACCGCGCAGGCCGCAATCGGACTCGGGCAGCCCTGAAAATAACGTTTCTCGGTAGATTGCTTGAGCACGTTAAAGCGCGCCAGCCGGAGCGCGGCGCAAGTGAGGTACATGAACGAGGCAAACCAGGCTAGCCTCCCATAGGGAGCGAGTGCCCACTGGTACATGAGCAATGCCGGAGCCACACCAAAACTGACAAGGTCAGAGTTGGAATCGTACTGCTCACCAAAGGCCGATTGTGTTTTGGTAAGACGAGCTACGCGGCCATCGAGTCCGTCAGAAAAAGCCGCGAGCAAAATAGCGAGTGCGGAGTTGGTCCACATTCCGCGAATCGAACAGACAATAGAATAGAACCCGAAAAACAGGTTTGCCGTCGTAAAGAGGTTCGGCAGAATGAAGATGAGGAGTTCAGTGCGTCTCCGAAAGGGAGCGCCGACCTCAGTGGGTTGTTCCACCAGGGATTACGCTGTCTTTCTCATCGCTGATGATTGCGTCGAACTCAATGAAAGTGCCGTGGGCAGCGTCATCGGGCAGCGAAGCCAAAAACTTTTTCAGAGCATCCGCCGTGATCACACCACGCGAACGATGACGCAGCTGAACGCGCACATCGAATTTGTCGGGAACAACGGGTGAACCTTCGGGGTTGAAGTAGATTTCGTCTTTGGATTTCATAGGTCCTCGATTTTTAAGCAATCGTTACGCGGGGGTCAAGGTAAACGTCTTGAATGGCGTGCAACAGGCTCACGCCTTCCTTGAAGGGACGCTGGAAGGCCTTGCGACCCAAAATCAGCCCCATGCCGCCCGCCCGCTTGTTAACCACGGCCGTGCGCACAGATTCTGCCAGGTCAGTAGCCCCCTTGCTCTCGCCACCTGAGTTAATGAGACCAATTTTACCCATGTAGCAGTTCGCCACCTGGTAGCGGCAAAGGTCGATGGGATTGTCTGTTGTAAGATCGCTGTAGACCTTTGCATTGGTCTTGCCGTGCTTGGTGGCCAGGTAGCCGCCGTTGTTGGTGGGCATTTTTTGTTTAATGATGTCCGCCTGAATGGTCACGCCCAAGTGGTTGGCCTGGCCCGTGAAGTCTGCGGAGGTGTGGTAGTCCACGCCATTCACCACGAAACCGGAGTTACGAGTGTAGCACCACAGAATGGTGGCCATGCCGAGTTCGTGGGCAGCCTGGAAGGCCAGCGACACTTCGTTAATTTGGCGGGCACTCTCGGCCGAGCCGAAGTACACCGTAGCGCCCACAGCCACGGCGCCCATATTGAAGGCCTGCTTCACCGTGGCGAACATGGTTTGGTCGTAGCGGTTCGGGAGACTCAAAAACTCGTTGTGGTTGAGTTTGAGCACGAAGGGAATTTTATGGGCGTACTTGCGAGCATGAAGCCCCAAAACACCGAGAGTAGAGGCCACACCGTTGCAGCCGCCCTCAATGGCGAGCTTAATGATGTTCTCGGGATCAAAGTACATTGGGTTCGGCGCAAAGGACGCTCCGGCCGAGTGTTCGATACCCTGATCAACAGGAAAGATCGAGATGTAACCGGTGCCCGCCAGGCGCCCCGCGTTCGAGAGCGTCTGCAAGCTACGCAGCACGGTGGTCGGGCGATCCGAAGCCGTGAAGTTATCGCCCACCCAGTTGGGGTTCGGCTGGTAGATTTTGTCTTTGGAAATCGCTTTGCAGCTGTGATCGAGAAGAGTGGATGCGTCTTTGCCAAGGAGTTCTTCGTAGTTCAATGCCATGGCAACGGCATAGTTCGAAGGCCGGCGGATTGGCAAACCCACCGGCCTTGGCTTTTTCTAATTAACGAAGGACGGCCTGACTCTTAGCAGCAGTCGAGGGCACTGCCGCCGTTGCCTGGCCAGGAACCCAAGCCGTGGTGTTGATGTTGTTGTTCGCAACAAAAATGAAGAAGCTGTACTGCCCAAATTGATCGACGGGCGAAGTGTAGCTCTGACCACCATTGACGAGGGTCACGAACACAGGGCCCGGACCAGTGAAATCGACTTTACCGCCCACCACGCCGGCCGACTGGTTGCCCATCGGGAACGACTGCGCGTACTGGAGCGTGTTTTTGGTGATGACCGTTGTTTGCGGAGCGGGGGCCGGAGCGGGAACGGGCGCGGGTGCCGGGTCCTCAGCAAAGGCCGGTGCTGCAAACGAAAGGGCCAAGATCCATGCGAAAGATGTTTTCATTTTTTTTATTTCCTCCCAAGGTAAGCGCCCACGCTAGTGCCGCTAATGGGGGCAGGCAAGGGAGCTTGACTCGATGTCCCTAACCTAAACCTACAACCAACCGCCGCCCCAAAGGACCGCCGTATTCATCGTAAAGTGTTTCCTTGGCAAGGTTGGGTGTTTGGTGCAGTCTACGCTCCCGTGAACGCAAAAATCATTTTTGTTACGGGTGGTGTTATTTCTAGCCTCGGTAAGGGGCTCTCCAGCGCTTCGCTCGCCTTGCTCCTCAAGCGGCGCGGTCTTAAAGTTGTTCAACTCAAAATGGATCCGTACCTGAACGTGGATCCCGGCACGATGTCTCCGTTTCAGCACGGCGAAGTTTTTGTGACGGAGGACGGCGCCGAAACCGATTTGGATTTGGGCCACTACGAGCGCTTCACGGACCAAAACGTTTCGCGCAAGCAAAACATCACCACCGGGCAAATTTACGAGCGCGTGATTGCCAAGGAACGCCGGGGTGAATACCTGGGCGGCACCGTGCAAGTCATTCCGCACATCACGAACGAAATTAAGTCGCACATCCTGGACATCGCTAAGGGGCACGACGTGGCCCTCATCGAAGTGGGCGGCACCGTGGGCGACATCGAATCGCTGCCGTTCTTGGAGGCCGCGCGCCAAATGCGATTTGACCTGGGCGATCGCAACGTAGCCTACGTACACCTCACGCTCGTGCCGCACATTGGCACCGCCGGCGAACTCAAAACCAAACCCACGCAGCACAGCGTGCAGGAACTGCGGCGCATTGGTATTCAACCCGATATTCTTTTGTGTCGCACCGATCGTTTCCTGAACGACGAAATCAAATCCAAAATTGGGTTGTTCGCCAACGTGGCCCCCGAAAACGTGGTCACCGCCATTGACGTCGACAACATTTACAAACTGCCGCTCGTGTTGCACGATGAAGGCCTGGATGCGCGCATCTGTCGCCGTCTGGGACTCAAGACCAAGGCCCCCAAGCTGGATTCGTGGAACGATTTTATCGATCGCCTCACGAACACTTCGCGCAGCGTGCGCATTGGCATCGTGGGCAAGTACGTAGACCTCAAAGAGTCGTACAAGTCGCTACAAGAATCCTTCATTCACGCGGCCGCGGCGCACCGGGCCTCGCTGACCATCGAATGGATTGATGCCGAAAAACTTGAACTTAAATCGTACGCCGACGTGCAACGTCGGAGCGAGATACTCGGCGACCTAGACGGCATTCTGGTGCCCGGCGGATTCGGAGTACGGGGGATTGAAGGAAAAATTCGCGCCATCGAGTACGCCCGCGTGCGCAACTTGCCGTACTTCGGCATTTGCCTGGGCATGCAGCTCATGGCCGTGGAATTCGCGCGCAACGTGATGAACATGCCCAAGGCACAATCGGGCGAATTCGTCGCCAACCCCTTCAAGCGAAAAGACTTGATCATCAACTACATGAAGGGTCAGTATTCGGCCGAAAAAGGCGGCACCATGCGCCTGGGCTCGTACGCCTGCAAGCTGAGCAAAAACTCGCACGCCCGCATGGCGTACAAAAAGGATCTCATCACCGAGCGGCACCGGCACCGGCTGGAATTCCAAAACCCCTACCGCAAGGCGTTCGAAAAGCACGGCATGCACATCACGGGCGTGAACCCCGAACACAACTTGGTGGAGATCTTGGAACTCGCCGATCACCCGTGGTTCCTGGGCTGCCAATTTCACCCAGAATTCAAGAGCCGCCCCGAACGCCCCCACCCACTCTTCAAAGCGTTTCTGGGCGCGGCTATCCGCTAACGCCTTGCGGCCGCCGGAGATGGCAGGAGCTTGCCCCAAGATGTCCTGTGCATTTGTCTCTAATTTGTGACGCCTCATGAAGTCCACCTGCACTACCGACGTCGATAGTGCATTCGCTTGTTACATTTCTACACAGCAACACCTTCGCAAGAGCAACCCCGCCGGAATCGGCTATCCGCTAGACGAATCAATGTCCTCGTGCCAGTGGCCGCGCCACTCTTTGAGGTAGCCGTGCGGGCGCGTAGGATTTTTGGAATAATCCACCAGAATATAGGTGTAGCGTGTGCCCCGACCGAGCGTGGCCAAATCTAAACTCGTCAGCTCCGTCCAGGTGCCGGAGTTTAAATACTCGCGGCCATCGGCAAATTGCTTGTATTTGGGCTGATGCGTGTGACCCATGATGACGGTGTGCACGTCGGGATTGTCGCGCAAAATACGTTCGGCAGCGGCCGTGTACGAAGGCGGTACCGTGATTTCACGTAGAATCTTCATGGAAGTCACCAGATTAGTCGTCCGGTAGAGCGACTTCGAAAAACGGGTGGCAAAAAAGTACAGCGAAGCGCGCACGAGCGTGCGAATGAGCCATACTGGATCGTTAAGCATGCACCAACGCACGAAGCTCTTGAGCGGGCGCACTTTGTCCACGTAGGGACGTTCATTTTTAATGGGAATAACGAAATTAATGACGAAGTGAGAACCCCAGGGCAAATTGAGAATCGGCTCCTTGAGATCCTTCGTAATGAACATTTTCTTCGGATTCAATCGATTGAGGGCTTCGAACTGGTGACCGTGTTCGTAGTGCACACCATCTACGGTGTAGGTAAAGTTTTTAAAGGTTACCGGGGCGCCCACGAGCTCGACGAAGGTTTCTTTGCAGCGCTCCCAAATCATTTCCACATCGTGATTGCCGACGATGTAAGTCACTTTGTGGTGCGGCGTTTCGGCGAATCGCTTGAGGGCCGCGAAGAAGATCGGGTGCCCCTTCGCGATGGAGCGCAATTTTTCAACGCCAATTTCTTCGGTAAGAATCGGACTGTAGTAACCGCGGTAATCCACTTGCAGGGAATTCAAAATGTCGCCATTGAGAATGAGTTCGATGTCGGCCTCGGCGTAGTCTCCCGAGGAGTAGAATTCAATGAACTCCTTGAACACGCGATCGGCCACGAAATCCTCCTGGATGTTCATGGTGCCATCGGGCAGGATTCTTCCCCGCCCCACGTGCAAATCCGATACGACGATTTTGTACTTGGCCACGCCCTGCCATATTACCCGGGAGAGGTGGGAATTTCAGCGCCCGGCGCGTAACAAAAGGCTAAGCGCCCGCCAAAGTATTGCGCGAGCGGCGCTTGGCTTCGAACATGGCGCGATCGGCTTCGCGCAGGATGCTTTCGGCCGAATCGCCCGATTTGAAGCTGCGCATGCCGATGGACACCGTTACGCGCACGGTTCCTAATCCTTCCATCCCCCGCACCCGAAACTCGTGGGCTTCGATGGCCGCCCGAATGCGTTCGGCCACAATTCCGGCGCCCTTGCGCCCTCCGGACACCAGCACAACGAATTCGTCGCCCGCATAACGAAAGGCAATGTCATCGTCGCGAACAAGGTTCGCAATGAGGCGTCCCATTTGACGGAGCACGCGACTACCCGCCTGATGACCAAACTGCTCGTTCACGGCCTTGAAGTGATCCACATCGATAAACAACAACGCGGGTTCTCCGCGGGCCGCCAAAATTTCTTCAATACATTCTTCCAGTCGATCGGCCAAATGACGCGAGTTAAAGAGCCCCGTGAGTTCGTCGGTGACTAATTCCTGACGCAACCGTGCATTCTCACGCCGCAAAGCAGAATTTTCTTTGCGCAATTGCTCCACATCTTCGGCCGTAACGGGCACCCCCTGAAGATGGTCGCTCACGCGGCCTCCTCGTCACTGCTCTTGCCTTCCACGGTGGGAAGAACTTCGTCTTCCATACCGGAAAGCATGCCTTGCGCCATTTTGAGGGCCTTGAAGGCGCGCGACACGCGCGACACCCGATCTTCGGCCTTCTGCGTTTGATCCACGAGACGCTCCCGCAGCGTTTCAACTTCGAATTCGAGGCGATCAATGTCGCGCTTTTGCTGGAGCAAACGTTCGTCTTTCGCGGCGAGCAGCGCCTCGGCATCGCGCTTCTGAAGTTCTAGACGATTGGCGAGCTCCCGCTCGCGGAGGCGAATTTTTTGGATGTCCGTGCGCACGCGTTCACGAAACTCTTCGAGTTTTTTCTCGGCTCGCGAGGCCTGAAACTGGGCATTATCTAATCTCAATTGCAAGGCACGTAGCTCTTCCTGATGGGCAGCCTCGACCTTAGCAACGTGATGCTTGGCTTGATCGCGATCGTCTTCGAGACTGCGCTTGAGAACATCCGCCTCGCCCATCGCCAACGTGAGCCGACGACGCTCCGCCTCGCTCTTAGTAAGGCGATCGCGAATTTGCTCGAGCTGACGATTGAGCGCGCCCAGAGCGGCTTCTTTTTCGCGCACCTCGCGCTCCTTGAGCGCACCGTAACGTTTGAGCGTGACGTATTCCTCGGTGTCGCGCGGGGCCGCGGGGGCCGCCATAAAGTCGTCCATGCCCACGGACGCATTGCTCTCCTCATCGCTCGCAGGAGCTGCGGCGGGCGCAGATTCCAGTGCACCGGGCTCGGCGCCTAAGACGGCCGCAAAGTCATCCGCAGGTGCCGCTACATCCTGCGGGGCCGCACTCCAACTTTCGGGAGCGGGAGCCGCCGCCGGTGCCGCGGGAAGATCGGAAGGAATATCTAAATCCAGGGCCGCCTCGAGGGCCGAGGCATCCACCTGCGGACTCGGCGTATTCGCCGGTGCCGCCGATGAATCCCAAATCGCGGACACGGGCCCCGCTACACTGCCCTCTTCGGACACCGGCTCGGGAGTACCCGAAAACAACTGCGAACCCGGCTCAAGCTCGAAGGCCGACGAAGGTGCCGCCGTCGCTTCGATTTGCACTCCCGCGGAGGTGTGCGAGGACAATTCCAAATCAAGCACCTGGTGACTTACCACCCCGAAAGCGCGCAGTAGTTCTTCTGGATTATCGGTAGATGCCACCACCGAACGCGGTTGAAACAAACTCTTCACGGATTCGGGCAATGCGTGATCAGTCCACACCACCAAAGCAGGCGGTGCCTTCTGCAACGCTAGCCAGTTCTTCCATTTGGACAGCGAGGCCGGATCGGCGTCTTTCCACACGAGAATAGCGCCCACAAAATCGGCGGCATCGCCCTTCGGCGGCGGCATTTTATCGCGCACTACAGCTTCGAGATTCAAATCGGCGCCCTGCGCACTAAAGTAGAGCTTCAGCTTGGAGGCAAACGGCTGCGCCATATCGCCTTCACTGCCAAAAATAAGAATCCGACGCGTGGACATATCCGTAACTCTTTTCGGTACGAATACGGGTTTTCGTTAATTTTCTGACCAATCTCCTGAACGACGTCGAAAACGCCTACTCAAGTTGCCAGCGGCAGGCGTAGTTCAAAGCGGGTGCCGGAAGCGAGCGCCAGATTCTCCAACGTGCCCCCGTGCTCCACCGCAATTTGGCGCGACAGAAAAAGCCCCAGGCCCGTTCCTGCCCCCACCGTGCGGTTCGGCGCCGGTTGCACGGGCAACGCATTGCCGAAGGCACCTTTGGTCGTAAAAAACGGCTGAAACAATAAATCGCGAAAGGCCGGCGGGATGCCCGGGCCATTGTCCGTGACCTGCACCGTAAGCCAGCCCTTCGTTGCCTGGGCCTCAATTTGCACCTTGCCCCGCCGCGCCGCTCCTCCGCAAGCCTCCACGGAGTTCTTCACGAGGTTCACCAAAATTTCTAACACGCGCACGGGATCCCCGTAGAGCGATGCCGATTTTTTGGGCAGCGCTAGTGTTACGCCGAGCTTCTGACAAGTTGGACGAAACATGCGCTCCAATTCGCCAATGAGATCGGCCAACTCAAAGACCACCTTACTCTCTTCGCGCGGCTGAAAGAGCCCCTGCAGACCCTGCGTAATTTCGGCACTCCGCTTGCACGCCAAACGCACCGTATGCAGCGCCTCGCGCATGTCTTCAGGCTTGCCACTGTCCAAGCCCCACTCCGCGTGCCCATCGGCCGCACCCAAAATATTATTGAACTCGTGCGCCACGCCGGCCACAAAGAGGGCCGCATCGAAAGCGGGCGCCGACTCCGCCGATTTGACGCGCAAACTGTCAAACCGCAAACGCTCCGCCACGAGCGCCTTGCGCTCATGGGTCGTCATCTTGCGGGGCGCTTTAACTCGTGCGATCTTTTTTTTGGCAGCGCGCACCATGCTCTAATCCGCCAACCGCAATCTCAACCGTGGTTGCTGGGGCGCATTCATACTGCGCGGAGCCAGCGCCGAAGCATCCATAGCCGCCAAAGCCACGGCTGCGATTTTATCGGCCGATTCGAGCGCCACGAGTCGCTGCGATTCAAGCGTGGAGGCGCCGATGTGCGGCGTAGCCACCACGCGCGAATCCCGCAGAAGCTTGGAGTAAATGGCATCATCCGCCGGAAAAGGCTCCTGCTCGAACACATCGAGGGCCGCACCGGCAATGAGTTTTTCCTCAAGCGCGCGCAGCAAATCAGCATCCTTGATAAGTCCGCCGCGCGCCGCATTCACGATGATCGCGTTGCGTTTCATCTTTTGAAAAGCATCTAAATTAAAAGCATGCCGAGTGGAATCCAGCATGGGGGCGTGGAGCGTAATAAAATCGCTCTGCGCCAGCAAAGCGCCAAAATCTACCGTGGCAAATTCATCGGAGCGGTAAACCGGATCACAAATGAGCACGTTCATGCCCAAGCCCCGCGCCATGCGCGCCACCCGCAATCCAATGTTGCCGGCGCCGTAAATGCCCAGGGTGGAACCGCTCAGTTGTCGGCCACTCTCGGCGATCTCTTTCTTGAGCCACTTGCCCTGACGGGCCCCCTCGGTCGCCAGCGGAATTTTGCGGGCCGCCGCAAAGAGCAATCCCAGCGCAAGTTCGGCCGTCGCTTGGAAGTTACCGGTAGGTGCATTCCAAACCCAAATGCCCATTTCGGTGGCCGCCGGCACTTCGATGTTATCAATGCCCACCCCCGCCCGCAGAATACCCTTAAGCTTCGGCAATTGGTTCAACACTCCCCGCTTAAGCTGCGTGGCCGAACGAATGATGGCGATGTCAGCGTGCTGCAAAGTAGTCACGAGCACATTCGCATCGACGCTCTTGTGCACGACCAGTTCAACGCCCGGCGATTTTCCGAGCCGTTCTGCACCCTCGGTCGCCATGCCATCCGTGGCTACGACCACCAGACTCATCGCAAATCCTTGGGCGTGTAGTTTTCGTTCGAATCCGCAATCTTCACGAAGGTCTCCAAGCCGGCCGCTAAATTCATCTTGCGACCCATGCCTTCGGCCACCCGGGTCGCTGCCACGAGCTGCGACATCACGTCCCAGGCATCGATGTACCCCAAGTGACCGATGCGCAAAATTTTTCCTTTGAGTTCGTCCTGACCACCGCTCACGGTCATGCCGAAGCGCTCGCGCAGAACTTTACCGTAGCTCCCCTCAGCCAAGAGCGAGGTGCAGGCTGCGGAGTAACTGAATTCGTCCTTAACGAAGAGTTCAAAACCCAGAGTCTCGGCGGCCCGGCGCGTGGCATAAGCCATTTTCCAATTACGCGCGTAAATTTTTTGCAGACCTTCCTGATGGAAGTGCCGGAGCACGGCCTGCAGGCCACCCACCAAAGTAACGGCCGAGGTAAAGGCCCCCGCGTTTTCTTGCGCGGCCTTACGTTCCTTGCGCCAGTCCAGATAGTAACGAACGTTTTTGATTTTTTCGGTGCGGGCCCAGGCACGAGCGCTCGCCACGCCAAAACTAAGACCGGGCGGCAACATGAATCCCTTTTGCGATCCGCCCACGAGCACATCCACGCCCCACTGATCCATGGGCACATCGAACACGCCCACGGCCGTCACTCCGTCAACGAGAGTCAGACAATCCGGTAGCGCCTTCGCCAACTTGGCAATGGCCTTCACGTCGTTGCGCACGCCCGTGCTCGTTTCGCTGGCGTGCACCAGCACGCCCCGGGCCTGCGGATGCGCTTTGAGCGCGGCTTCTACGTCGGCCACCTTTACGGCGTGCCCACGCTCCACTTTGATTTCATGCACCTGGCACCCGTAAATGCGCGCCTGCTCGCACCAACGTGCGCCGAACTTTCCGCCGTTGATACCAATGACTTCGTCACCCGGAGCAAAGAAGTTGGCAATGGCCCCTTCCATGGCGAGCGTTCCGGTGCCCGAAAAAATAAGCACCTCTTCTTTGGTGCCAAAGACTGCCGGCAACAACTTGCGGCAGTCCTCCATGATGGCCGCAAAGGCCGGGCCTCGATGGTAGTGCACCGAGCCCGCCATAGCGGCGAGAACAAACTCGGGCACCGGCGTGGGACCCGTGGTTAGAATACGCGGCTTGAAGAACGCCGTGGCGTTCAGCCCAGAATTGCTGTCTTCTCGTTTTTCCATTTGAGCTCCATCTCTCGGTAACGCAACAGTCGATCACGAATTTGCGCGGCCAGCTCGAAGTCCAAATCCTTCGCCGCCTTCCGCATTTCGTTTTCGAGTTTACCAATGATCGATGGGATGTCTGCGGGGTCGATCGTTTTTCCTTTTTCGTCTTCAGGCAGCTGCGTCAAGTCCACGTAGTCGGCGTTCGCACGCCCTTCGACGCGATCCGTAACCTGATTCTCCAAATTTTTCTTGACCGTCTTCGGCGTAATCCCGTGCTCAGTGTTGTAGGCCTCCTGGAGGGCCCGGCGCCGACTGCACTCGTCAATGGCGGCCCGCATGCTATCCGTCATGCGATCGGCGTAGCAGATGACGTGTCCATTTGCGTTCCGCGCGGCACGGCCGAAGGTTTGAATGAGCGAGGTCCGCGAGCGCAGGAAGCCTTCCTTATCCGCATCCAGAATCGCCACGAGCGAAACTTCCGGAAGGTCTAGGCCCTCGCGCAGCAAGTTAATGCCCACGAGCACGTCGAACTTACCGGCCCTAAGGTCACGCAAAATCTCCACGCGCTCCAACGTCTCCACGTCGGAGTGCATGTAGCGCACGCGCACGCCGCTGTTGCGCAGAAAGTCCGTAAGATCCTCGGCCATTTTCTTGGTGAGCGTCGTGGCCAGCACGCGCTCGCCCTTCTTCGCGCGGTCCTTACAGAACACCAGCAAATCCGCCACCTGATTGCCTGCGGGGCGAATCTCGATGGTCGGGTCCAGCAGGCCCGTGGGGCGAATGATTTGCTCCACAATTTTGCCACCCGACTTCTCCAGCTCGTAGTTGGCCGGAGTCGCGCTCACGTAAATAACCTTATTCACGAGGCCTTCGAACTCCTCAAACTTAAGCGGACGGTTGTCGAGCGCACTCGGCAAGCGAAAGCCGTGCTCCACCAAACTCATTTTGCGGGCGCGGTCGCCCCGGTACATGGCGCCAATCTGCGGAATCGTAACGTGGCTCTCGTCGGCCACAAGCAGCCAATCCTTGGGAAAATATTCGATGAGCGTAGGGGGGGCCTCGCCCGCTTTGCGGCCGGACATGTAACGCGAATAGTTCTCAACGCCGGGGCAGTAACCCACCTCCTGTATCATTTCTAAATCGAACATCACGCGCGTTTCCAAACGCTGCGCTTCGACAACTTTACCCAGGGAGCGCATTTCCACCAGGCGCTGGCGCAGCTCTTCCTGGATTTCGGCCATGGCGCTCTTTTTCTGATCGAGCGGCGTGACGTAGTGCGAGCCCGGAAACACCATCACCCGCTTGAGGGCGGCCACGCGCGTGCCGCGAATGGGATCGAGCTCCTCGATGCTCGCCAGCTCGTTGCCAAAGAACTCCAGGCGAATGGCCCGCAAACTTTCGTAGGCAGGAAATACGTCCACCACGTCGCCCCGCACCCGAAAAGTACCACGGTGAAAGTCAAAATCGCTGCGGGTGTAACTGATTTCCACTAGCTTGCGCAGCAAATCATCGCGCCGCATTTTTTCGCCCTTGGTCAGAGTGAGCATCATGCCCCGGTACGCCTCGGGCGAACCCAAACCATAAATGCACGACACGCTGGCCACAATAATGACGTCGCGCCGCTCGAAGAGCGAACGCGTCGCCGAGTGGCGGAGCTTATCGATCTCCTCGTTAATGGCCGAGTCCTTCTCGATGTACGTGTCCGTGGCGGGCAGGTACGCCTCGGGCTGGTAGTAATCGTAGTAAGAAACAAAGAACTCAACCGCATTGCGCGGAAACAATGTTTTGAATTCCGAATACAGCTGCGCAGCGAGCGTCTTGTTGGGAGCAAGCACGAGCGTGGGCATGTTTACTTTCTGAATCACATTGGCAATGCTGAAAGTTTTTCCCGACCCCGTTACGCCCAACAAAGTTTGGTGTTTGCGATTGTGCTGCAAGCCCTCGACGAGCTCGGCAATGGCGCGCGGCTGGTCGCCCGCAGGGGTAAAATCGGTCACGAGATCAAAGGTGTCACTCACGCTGAATTACCTCCGAAAGTCATTTATCCCACGGGCCGGGCCAGACGACTAGCCCAAGCCGTCTTCTCGAAAAACTCATATGTCGAAAAGCTAGGCACGCTGGGGCGCGCATGCCCCACGAGTCATTCCCTTTAATGGCAACACTTGACGCCGAGTGTGACGACAGAGTGGTCAATTCCACAATCGGAAGACAATTCCTTTCACCGTTAAAGCAAAAAACCTTCTCAAGTTCAACGCTTAGACACCGAAGAGTTCTATGTTGGAATCATGTAAGTGGATGCGGACAGTAGAAGCTGACAAGGGACGTGAGCTGGAAAAGTGGAGTAGTTGATGGCTTCCTCGTTGTGTTTTAACCCGAACGTGCAGGGAATTATTCCCAGCGACGTTCTCGAGAAACTCAGCATTATCCCCCTCGCCGTGAAGAAGGATAAGCTGTGTCTCATCGCGCGCCGCCCCCTAACGGACGAAGCGCTCGTCGAACTCAAACAAATCACGGGCTTCGAAGACTACGAGCTTCAACTCGTCGGCGAAGATGTGATTTCTAGCTACATCGAAAAGTTCAAAAACGGTTCGCTCTTTATTGCGGTGCTGTAAGTCGCGCACGTAAGCGTCGCACCGCTCGCTGCAAAGCGAACCAGGTTAGCGGGCTCAACGCCAAGGTCAGCAGTAAGGACTGCGGGCCACTGGGGCCACCTGGAATCCGATTGCTCAAAGTCCCACAGCACCCACCCGACGGCTTGTCCGTCTGCGTAGCGGTCGCTGACTTCTCGCCGCAAGTCGGCAAATTACCATAAGTAGAAAGTGCCGAAGTCGAAGCATCTAAGCTACCACCCGCAGTTGTATCCGTGAGCTTAGAAGTTTCAAAAACCGTCACCAAATAATAGGGAATCGCCGTCGAGGAAGCTTCCACCCCTTGCGCAATACAATCCGACGCGTTGCCCGGAATATCCGTGCACTTCAAACCCGTGCCCGTCAGTTTAATTTGGTAGCTCGCTCCCGCCGTGAGTCCCGTGCAGTTCAACCAGGGATCACGTCCGTAGGCGATGTCGGTGGTGGGCGTAGCCACGCTCGGCTCATCGAAGGCCTCGCCACTGCCCGGCGAAATCGGACACCGCGTAGCGCCCACATCCGTCACCCCCGTGGCATCGAGCAATTGCAAATTCAACTTAAGGCGCGTGTAGAGCGCCAGCGAAGCGGTGCGGATTTGGACGTTTCCACTCGAGGGCGCAACAAAAGTATAAACATGCGTGCCCACGTTCGTCAGCTTGCCGCCCAGAGGCAAGCTGCTAGAAGACAACTGCGCCAAACGCGGGCTGTCCAACGCCAAGGTCGCCGAGGCGCTAGGGTCAGCAAGAGTTTGGGCGCTTTGACTACCCACAATGTTGACGAATTTGGCGATGCCTCCGGCCGGCACATTGAACATGCGCATCTCCGCTCCACCATCAACACTCGTCGACGACACGAACCAGGAACGCTCTAGATCTTGCGTGGCGAGCGTGCACCCCGGGTTAAAGCAGGCACCCGATTCAGCATCCTTGGTAGAGCCATTGTCGCCCGAGTAGTACGAATGAATAGTGGAGAGCGGACGGTAAGTCGCCGCGAAGGCAATTTGAGGGCCAGGCGGAAGTGCGCAGAACTGGAAAGCCCCATTCAAATCTGTCAGCTCCGTGGCGTTCACCTTGAGCGTGCGCGGATTCAGCGCAAACACCGCCGCGCCAAAGGCGGGCGTCGACCCCACCATCACGCTGCCCTGCGCCCCCCCCGCGGCACTGCTCAGCCCACTCGGATTGTAGAGGGAAAATAGGCCCAATTGGTCATCCGTCTTGGTGGTGTGCAAATCTTCGGCGATGGCAAAGAGCATCGTCGAGGAACGCGAGGAGGTGTGATCGAGACCAAAAAAGTGTCCCAACTCGTGGGTCACCACATCGCTCAGCAAAACCTCTTTGGGCGTGACCGAGATGTCATTACTACCCGAAGTTTTAAACAAAAATTCTTTGTCGTCGAACTGCACGTCCGCCTCGACAATTTGGCCCGTCGTGGAATCGTAGAGGACCCGAGTCAACCCAATCACGCCCGTGCTCGAGGATAGAGAACTCGCACAGCTGGTATCAATCTTGGAGGTGAAGAGCACATTGTTCACGCCGTCGACACTCGAAGAACTAGAACGTTCGCAGTTGTTCGTCGTTGCGTACGGCAAGGTGCCATCTAGGTCCACGGGGAGCGGCAAGGTGAGTCCACCGAAAAGCGTCACGCCGTTGCCCGTCCACTGCGCCAGCCCCGCGCCCACGGCCGCACGCGCGGCTGTGAAGTCAATCGTCGTCGCCGTCAAACCACTCCCGATATTCCCACTGAACTGGTGCATCGAAACTTTTACGCCCGAACTTAGGGGCCAGGCGATGATGGACTCTTTACCGTCACCACTGGTTCCGCTCGTGGGCACATAAACACGCTGTCGCACGTGGCCCCACGCCAACGAGCTCAAACCCAAAAAGGTAAGGGCCGCGAAGCGCTTCACCGGGCACCCCCAGCAGCGCGAGCTGCATTCAGCACGGAGTCCAAAGTACGCAGCGATTCCACAGGAACTCCCGTAGGCACACTCTGCGGACGCAAGCCCGTGGTCCGCGGGGTCGTGGACTGGGCCCTAAGCTGGGTCGCGCTGAGCGCTCCCTCCGGGGCCAGGTCCCAGGTCAAGAGGCGCCGGGCTCCGGTGGCATCGTGAACAACCCGGAGCTTGCCCTGGTGAAAACCCTCCAGGGCAAAGATCCGTTGGCCATCTCGGCGCCGATGGAGTCCTTCCCGATCGACGTCCACGGGACGCAAAAACAACACCAACTCTTCGTCGGGACGCAGTTCGGGAGCCCCCGCCACGCGTTCCATCAAGCGCCCCGGAAGGGCCCGGTTCAGCAGGGGGACGTAAAAATCGCGCTGATGTTTGAATTCTTCCGGAGACTTAGCCACGTCCAAGCTCTCCACGACGGCCGTGCGCTCGCCGGTACCCGAATCGACCTGAATCTGAGCCACCCGGCCATAGATCACAACCGGTGAACGCCCCACAAGGTCATCAACCCCCAGCGGCAACACCGTAGTGGCCGAAGCGGAGCTCGAAAGAATGAAAAAAATCAGTCGTTTTAGCAATGAAAAACCCACCCCTACCGCACGAAAACGTTTTACCCGTAAACTGTAACACACTAAGAAGAATGCGGAATGTTTCGCGCCCGTTTTTCAATCCCCCTCGCTCTGCTTTCCACACTGCTGACCGCCTGCGGCGGAAGCTCGCGACCTGAGCTGCGCGTCAACGAAAACAATCTCTGTTCCAAATTTCAAGTGCAAGCCAAAGCGTGGACTCCAGCGCTGGTGAAAAATGGCTTGGGCTGTTTGCTTTACGATCATAACCAACCCGACTCTCCCCGCTACCAAAAGCTCGTCGCTCTGCCAGACTCGGCCTTTGCCCAAACGGCCGTATGGCTGAACCAAATGCTGAGCCAAGAAAAGCGCGGCGCCTTCTTTGGTCAGCTCGAAGATTTTCCCACCGAGGCCTCTCAGCTCATCGCCATCGAGGCGAACCGTAGCTTTGCCATGCTGCCGGACTTTGCCCGCGCGCTGCCCTTTTGGATGGCCACACTGAAGCTCGCCGCCATCAACGATGCGCAACCTTTTCGCGCCCTCGCGCT
>JAFEAR010000174.1 GCA_018266335.1 Bdellovibrionales bacterium | reverse complement strand
GGCAATATCGGTATGACCGCTGTCATTGG
Source organism: Bdellovibrionales bacterium (assembly GCA_018266335.1). Next base: position 3,695 of record JAFEAR010000174.1, on the reverse strand, counting down.
CCTTTTCGATCTTATCGAGCCGCAGCTCCACCAGCCGCACCGGCAGCGGTAATTGGGCTTTCAGTTCTTTACCTTTGGGATTGAGTTTGAAATACTCGAAGTTGTCCCAGCAATCGAGAATCAGAAACACATCTTTTTCCAGGCACCAGGGTTTGGGTTTGCTGGTTTCCAGCAAACGCGTGCCGCGCCCGACCATCTGCCAGAACTTGGTGTACGAATACACCGGCTTGGCGAATACGAGGTTGACGATCTCGCGCACGTCGATGCCGGTATCGAGCATATCCACGCTGATGGCGATACGCGGCATGTCGTTGTGGGTGAACTGATCGAGCAGACCACCTTTTCCATAAACACGCGGATCATCCGACACCAGCACCTTGGCCAGTTCACCATGGTATTGCGGGTAGAGCTTGTCGAAGATTTCTTCCATGCGCCGGGCGTGGGCCTTAGTGGCGCAGAAGAAGATGGTCTTACCCGGTAGCACGCCGTTGGCATCCTTGATGCTCTCTTCCATGAATTCCTTGACGATCAGCGTATTGGTGCCTTTGTTGATCACCTGCTTTTCAAGCTGCGAGCCTTCGAAGTTGATTTCTTCCACTTCCTTGCCCTGCAGAATCAGCTTTTTCTGGTCTTCCAGCGTAATGGTACGCTTGCTGATACCCTCCATCTGGAACTTGGTCTGAATCTTCATGACCTGAAAGTTGCAGAGGTATGGCGGCACATTGTTCACGGCTTCTTCAAAGGTGTAAGCAAAAGTCGGCAGACCGTCTTCACAATGAAAAAGCTGGAAGGTGTTGTGGTCGATGATGTCGGTCGGTGTGGCCGTCAAACCCAGTGTGATGGTTTTGAAATAGTCGAGCACTTCGCCAAACGTGTTGTAGATGGAGCGATGACTTTCATCAACGACGATGAAGTCGAAGAAGTGCGGAGACAGGTGTTGCGACTCGTCCCGAATGATGTTGAGCATGGTGGGATAGGTGGCGACATACACGCGACGGTCTGTGGCAATCAGCTTCTCGCCTGTATTAGGCCAGCGTGGCTCGTTGGGCATGTGTTCCTTGAAAGCTGCCAGTGCTTGTTCGCGCAGCGCGATACGGTCGACCAGAAAAAGCACTTTCTCAGCATGACCCGCACGCATCAGTGCATCGACCATGGCAATGCAGGTACGGGTTTTACCGGTTCCGGTAGCCATCACCAGCAGAAAATCGCGCTTTTTTTGTTCGATGCCTTCAAGCACCGAGCGAATTGCACGGATCTGGTAATCGCGGCCGGCAATGGAAGTATTGATGAATTCTTGTGTCAGCGGTTTGCGGTTGCGGCGAATGTAAGCGAAGCGTTCCAGATCGCCGCGTGTGGGAAAGCCGACGACCTTCCGTGGTGGAGTATTTTCCAAATCCCAGAAATAGGTTTCGTGGCCATTGGTATAGAAACAGAACGGCAGCTCGCCACCAAGTTGCTTCTGGATGTTGTAGCAATACTGCTTAGCCTGCTCACGGCCCAGGGCAGCATCCCGGGCGGTCTTCTTCGCCTCGATCACCGCGAGCGGTTTCCGGTCTTTGCCGAGCAAAACATAATCACTGAACTGATGCCCCTCATACCGAGTGCGCGGCTCGGCAACACCTTCCGGAAGCGGAGTCAAAATATCGAATTCTTCAATGACCTGAGTTGGATCTTCGACGTTCCAGCCCGATTGCGCCAGCAACCTATCAATCAACTCCGAACGGGTTTGCGCTTCAGTCTTGGTCATGCACCCACTTTTCCTGTTTTATACGCAAGATGAATGAATAGGTTCTCAAAATAATTTGAAAATATCTGAATATGACCTGCTGAGTCAATTTTAACTTGGTTGGTGTAATCCATTGCGATCCCGCCACCTCTTGGTTTACCATCTTCTTCCACATTAAATGACTGAAACCCAACCCCATGCTGCCATCCATCGAACAACGCCTCGCCACCGAACTCGCGGTTAGATTCTCGCAAATCCAATCCACCATCCAATTACTCGACGATGGCGCGACGGTGCCGTTTATCGCGCGTTACCGCAAGGAAGCGACAGGTGGATTGGACGATACGCAGTTGCGGTTGCTGGCGGAGCGGTTGCACAGTTTGCGCGAGCTGGAGAAGCGGCGTGCGGCGATCATTGCGGCGATTGAAAAACTCGGCAAGATGACGCCGCCGTTGCTCGATGCGTTGACGCACGCAACGGACAAAGCGCATCTGGAGGATTTGTATCTGCCGTACCGCAAGAAGCGCCGCACCAAGGCACAGATCGCGCATGAGGCCGGATTGCAGCCATTGGCGGATAGCCTGTTGAACGATCCGCGGCTCGATCCGCAGGCCGAGGCGGCGAAATACCTGAGAGCACCGTTCACCAGCGAAGAAGGCGATAATCCCGGCGTGGCGGATGCGGCTGCTGCGCTGGAAGGCGCGCAGCATATTCTGATCGAGCGTTTCGCCGAGCACGCGCCATTGTTGCAAACGTTGCGCGACTACCTGCGCGCGCACGGCGTGCTAACGGCGAAAGCCGTTAAGGACAAGAAAGACAGCGACACCAAATACACCGATTACCACGAGTACAGCGAAGCGATCGGCAAAATCCCGTCGCACCGCGCGTTGGCGCTGTTGCGCGGGGAGCGCGAAGGCGTGTTGAAACTGAAGCTGCTGCTGGATACCGAATTGGAAGACAAATCCCGCAACCTGGCGCTGAATCCGTGCGAATTGATGATCGGACGAGCATTCAACATCCGTGATCAGAAGCGCGCGGCGGATGGTTGGTTGGTCGACACTGTGCGACAAGCTTGGCGCACGAAAATCTTTGCGCACCTGGAAACCGAGTTGATGGGCAACTTGCAAGAAAACGCCGAAACCGAGGCGATCCGGGTGTTCGCGCAGAACCTCAAGGCCCTGCTGCTCGCCCCGCCCGCCGGGGCGCGCGTGACCATCGGTTTGGATCCGGGTTTGCGCACCGGCGTGAAGGTAGCGGTTGTGGACGCGACCGGCAAAGTGCTCGACACCGCGACGATTTATCCACACGCGCCGAGAAACGATTGGGATGGCGCATTGCACACGCTGAAGCAATTGGCGGAACGCCATTCTGCGACCCTGATCGCCATCGGCAACGGCACCGCGTCGCGCGAAACCGACCATCTGGCCAAGGATTTGAGCAAAAAATATCCGCAGCTCAAACTGACTTCGATCATGGTGTCGGAAGCCGGTGCTTCGGTGTACTCCGCTTCGGAGCTGGCGTCCGAGGAATTGCCGGATTTGGACGTGTCGCTGCGCGGCGCGGTGTCGATTGCGCGTCGCCTGCAAGATCCGCTGGCCGAACTGGTCAAGATCGACCCGAAATCGATCGGCGTCGGACAGTACCAGCATGACGTCAATCAAAGCCAGCTGGTGCAATCGCTCGATGCCGTGGTGGAAGACAGCGTCAACGCCGTCGGTGTCGATGTCAATACCGCGTCCCCGGCATTGCTGCGTTACGTCGCCGGACTGAACAGCAAAATCGCGCACAACATCGTCGCGCACCGCAACAGCAAGGGCCGCTTCGCCAAACGCGCCGATCTGCTGAAGGTCCCCAGCCTGGGCGAAAAAACCTTCGAGCAAGCGGCCGGATTCCTGCGCATTCCGGGCGGTAACAATCCGCTCGACGCTTCCGCCGTGCACCCGGAATCGTATCCGCTGGTCGAGCGGAT
>JAFEAR010000173.1 GCA_018266335.1 Bdellovibrionales bacterium | reverse complement strand
TTCGGAACCTCCATGTTTTCCTTCCGTACCCAACTAGGTTCCAGTGCTGCAGATCGGGACCTGGTGATTTGCTCTCCAGGGGCTACGATCCCTATCAACTTCTATGGTTCTGGCAACCCCGGTTCGGCTACGGCCAATCACGGACGTTGTTGGGTTTATTACGGAAGCTCCACCGACTATACAATTTCGGGCCAGACAAGCGCAGATAACACTGCCGACGATGAGATTCGTTATCCCTACAATTTGACTCTAGAGAACCCCGCTACGATTTACTTCGGCAGCGCGGCCACCGTGGGTGATTGGGATCACGACGGAGTCGTCGATGCCGTTATCTGCGCGAGTCGTCAAACCGCTCGTAGTGGTCCGGCCAATGGCAGCACTAACGCGGGCGTCTGCTTTGGCTTCCGCGGCAAATCTACGGGCACCGGAGGATTTCAAAACTATCAAAACTATTTGGGAACTACGGTTCCTGCCGGAACTTGGATGTTTGCAAATCCAAATCCAGAATCTGCGACGGTTTCCTATTTCGGCGGCGGCAGCCTAACCGCCCTCATTGGCGGAGGGGTCGCTCTTACGGACATCAACAACAACGGGCGGGATGATTTGATTGTGACGGAAATGAGTTCCGACAATGTGACTCCTTCGAATGCAGCGGAAGGCTTCGATGCTGGACGCGTGTACTTTGATCGCGGTGATTTCGAGGCGCAGCCATGAAAATGATCTATGTTTGTTACCCTGGAATTATTTCTTGGATAATCCTTAGCTTCTTAATGGGGTGCTCTTCGAGCGGTGGTGTGGTGGTGAGGTCTGTTCCGGCTGGTGCCAAAGTTTACGCCCTCGATCCCAAAACGGGAGAGGGCGCGCTCATTGGCGAAACGCCCCTTAGTTTCGATAAGCGCACTCAGGCTCCGGAAGGGGTCGACGTGATTCAGTTGCGGCTTGAGAAAGAAGGATATCAGTCCAAAAACACTGCCATTGCGGTTTTCGGATCGGGCACCACTTACCTGGACATGATCTTGCAGTCAGGAGCCGTAACGAAGGGGGAAATTCGTGAGTCCTTCGATTTGGTCCGTGCGCACGATCGACGCATGAATGAACTAGTTCTGGAAAATCGCTATGCAGAAGCTCTGGCGGAAGCCGAGCAAATTTTGAAATTGGATCCGAAGAATGCCGAAACCTTTGCGGCGAAGGGAAGTATTCTATTTCTCATGAAAGATGTGGACGGAGCTCGATCGGCTTGGTCCCAGGCTCTAGCCCTTAATCCCGGAAATGAAGAGGTTCGTAATGCGCTACTCGACCTAAATATCAGTAGCGCGGGCAAAAAAGATAATTCAGAAAAGGGTGCGTTATGAAGCTAAATATTCCAATGATTGCGGCTTATGTTGGTGTCGGTGGATTTGTTTACGGAATCGTAACCAAACTCACCTCAAATCCTTCCATTTTCGTAAACCGCGAGGCGCTAGTGGTTATTTGTGGTGGCATGGTTTTGGCCGCGTTCGTAAGTTTTCCGTGGCTCGCTCTGCGCCAGTGCTTCCATGCTATCAAAAAAATAATGACGGATCCACCCAAAGTGCCCGTGCAGGAAGCGCGGGAAATTGTTCGTTTATCTTCGCTTGCCCAACGGAGCGTACAGAGTTTAGACGATGAGCTCGAAAAAATTGAGCATCCCTTCCTGAAGGAGGCGGTAAGCTTGATTTTGGATGGGTTGCCTCGCGCGTTTATTCACGAAACCTTAGAAAAGCGAATTTCGGAGCGTCGAGAAGCGTTGGCGCAAGACGCAAACGTCGTTATGACGCTGAGTAAGTATTCGCCCGCCCTAGGCCTCGCGGCCACGGTACTTGGACTTGTGGATTTGCTCGGAAAGTTAGGTACGGCGGACATGACCGAACTTGGCCTTGGCATGGCCACTGCTTTGTCGGCCACCTTTTACGGAATTACGATTGCTAACCTAGTTTTTGCGCCGCTGTCGGAGTTGTTAATTTCTTCGGGCGAAACCGACCATAAAACGCGCGAACTTATTTTGGATGGAGTCATGGCCCTCCTGGATCGAAAGCATCCGTTGGTGACCGCTGAGACTGTCAACTCTCATTTGCCCATTCGGGATCGCATTGATTTTAGTGCTGATCCACAAGTGGGGAATTACGGCGGTGACGCCGTATCCCGGATGGCTGCATGAACCAAGACGTAAAAAAAATTCTCCGAGCGAGTAATCGCAAGGTGCGCTTGGAGGCCAAGCGGTCCGTGGAGCTATGGATTTACTCCTTTGCGGACATGTACATGATTTTGGTGTTCTTCTTCATTGCGATGTCGGCGCTATACGCCCACCGAATTAAGGCCATGGAAAAAGAAGATTCCCATCGGCCTGCCAACATTATTCCAACTGCGGGGCGCGGTCCGTCGGTGGCGGAGACTCTGGTGAATCTTGATTTTACGACGGGTTCGGCCAACATCCTGCCCTCGACCGAAGAGAATTTAAAAATTCTTCTTCCCTTGGTTCGCAGCAATGCTCGAGCCCTACTGGATATTGAAGGGTATGCGGATTCCAAACCGCTTAAGTCAGACAGTGCCTTTAGTTCCAACTTGGACCTCTCAAATCGCCGGGCAGTACGGGTGGCCGAATGGTTTATGGCCCAGGGCGTTCCCTCGTCCCGACTTCGTACTTATGCTTACGGGGACGGAAGGCACTGGGGTTCGCTGCCGGAAATTGTGTCTGGCCGTAGAGTCGTTGTGAAGTTCTATTTGCGGGAGGATCGGCCATGATGCGAAGACTCTTAATTTTATTCTTCTGCGTTGCGGGTGTGCTTCGCGAAGCGCGTGCACAAGACAGGGCGCAGATAGTGAGATCGCGACTCAACGCGACGCTCTCGGGTATTCTGGCACCAAATGATTACATGCTAATTGTTCGTAAGTCAGACGATGCTCCGGATGCCGGGAGCGATGTGGCGTCTACGTTGCGCACTTTGCCGGGGCTTAGCGCGGCTATCGACCTTAAAGGAAATCCTGTCAAAACGGGAGGCGCCTCCTCCTCCTATACCGGGCCCATCGCGCTCACGATCGTATTCGATACCAACGTGAAACAGCAAACGGTTGATACTTTCAAAAAGCTCGTTCCAGATATTATCGGGCGCAGCGATGATCGGGACGATATTAAAATATCGCGCGCAATGCTTAGGCAGCCGGCTGCAGCAGCCGACAAGCCGCCGACATTGGTGGTGCAGAATATGGGCAAGGGAGAGGGCGAAGGCCCCCTTGGTATGACCAACCTGCTAAAGATATTTTCGATGATTTTGGTAAGTACGGGTTTGTTAACCTGGCTATTCGGTCGTCGCGATTCTACGGCGAGAGCACCCACTCCTGTCGCGCCACCTAAGGAAGAATCCCTTTCCATCGCTCCCTCGAGTCTCCCGCCGGAGGAGTCGCTTCATGGATTCTTGGCCACATTCGACACCGGAGTGTTGGGGCTTTATTTGTTGAAGGTTCTTCAGCGCAATGAGCGTAATAAATTTCGTGTCATTGCGTGCGGAGCGCCCCTGAGTCTTCAGCGAAAGGTTTTGGCTACGCTGCCAACCTGGATTTCCAAACATCTGCTGATCGAATGGAGTGCTGCGCATGATACCGAAAAGGCCGGTGCGGTGTCCGAGGATCAAGCGGTAGAACCCGCTAGTATAGTTCGCGAACTTAGCTTGCTAGAGAAGGACTTAGCGGGAGATGCTTTGGCGGTGCAGAAAGTTTTTCTCGAGGTTTTTCCACTTTCGGCGTTTAAAGCTGCTGTAGATAGCGGGGCTAAGTTGGACGGTGCCTTGGCCCTACGTTTATGGTTGATCCGTCCGGACATTATTGCCTGCGTAAAAATGGATGAAGTAGATCTCAATTCAACCCCAAACAAGCTGAGCGATGCCGATTTGCGTGATTGCTACGAAGGACTATGGACACTCAAAATTGCATCTTCACTTCAGCCGCAGGGCGCGAACAAAGATGACTTGAAGGTTTCTCGGTGGTCTTCGCTTTTGAATGCTTTAGACACCTTTGAAGATGTTCGCGTTCAGTGGGCCAAGCTCAAAGCTAGTTTGGGCGATGACGAATTAACTCGTTTAGAAAAGCGAGTCATTCGGTGGGAATCCCTGCGCATGCTGAAGGGTTCGTCTCTGAAGGACTTTCTGCGACAGATCGATGCGCGAGATTTAGCTTGGCTGGTAAATGAGGCGGGCGGGGAATTAGATTGGGATCTGGCTAGGCTCATGCGTCCGCTGCGCTTCCGAATGTATCAGCAATTCATTGATGCAAAAATCGTCCTTAGTGACGCCGAGCGGCAGTCGGCATCGAAGCGAGTCTTGGCGCTCCTCCGCGAGTGTAGCAAAGAGCAAGCGGATGTCGCGGCTTAGTCGATTGGTCCTCTTGAGCTTGATGCTGTGGTTGGGCTGGTGCTTTCTTAGCCCGGCGCAGGCCGAAGAGTTAACAACCCCAGAAATTCAATTGGAGATGGGCTACGGAGGAGTTTCAACGCTCGGAGGATGCTGTCGTTCTTCGAGTGCGCGTTTGGGAGGAGGAATAACTTTGGATATTCCTCGAATGTTTCGCGAGGTAGATTTTGAATTTAGAGGGGTTAGCACGGGCAAATATTCGGAGCTATCCGTAGGGCCGCGAATCTATTTGCTCGGTGGAGCTACCGAAATTATGCCTGATTTGGCTCCCGGGATGCACGTCAGTAAAGTGGATCATCACTCATTGCTGGGTTCGGTCGGGCTAGGGTTGGCCACGCACTCCACCACCACGACTGAGTTTGATTTACCGACTCTCGTGGGCAGTGTGCTAGTTTACGGACGAATTAACTACGTCTTTGCGGTTTCGGAACGCTGGGGTGTGGGCACAGTGGTTTCAGCGTCCCTAAATATTACTGCCAACTACATGAGCCTGGCCTATTTCTTGAGTGTCGGTCCTCGTTATAAGTTTTGACCTAGGTAGTGGGCGCCTGCCCAGCCAAAGCTCAATCCTAAATTGACTCTAGTTTCCGAAAAGGTTTCTCGCGTAGAATTTTTGGGAATCAATAGACTTGCCCGGTAATGGGCGAGGCTCAGAAATATTCCCCAGTATTTGCCTTCGCGATCCTTCGGATTTAAAAATCTTTGCCAAGCAATTTTGGAATCCCATCCTAGGGCTATGGAATCGCCGCTGAAAGAAGTTAAGAGTGCAGCATTACCGGATATGAACGAAGGCCGTTCCCCGAGTAAAAATTGTACGCCGGTGGGTATGGCGTTGTACGAGCCAAGCCGGGAAGAGCCGGAATTGGTGCCAGATACTTCGTAAGCCATAAATCCAAGGTAGGGAAACCAGGTGCCTTCGGGGTGAATTTCGTAAGCGAGGGTTGCTTGTACCTCGGTCACGGAGAGCGGTGAGCCCAAATGAATAATGTCTCGATTCAAAAAGAGTGAAGGGCGCAAGCTCCATTTATTCAGTCGAAAACCTCCTTCAAGAAAGCCCAGGCCGGCGTAAGTTTGTCGCTCACCCCGATTGGACCAGAAGGTTTCGATAGTCGCGCCGGTGCCCAAGCGCATGTTGCGGAGGTGCGATGCTAGGCCAGTATTGTACTCAGGAAAGTCAGCACGCCGTACGGAAAAGCTAGAGCCCTCCACGAATTCCACGAAGACTGGAACAGAGTAAAATTTATCAATCTGAAGCGAGCCTCGCTCCACAAAATCACCAAAGTGGGTTTGCAAACCATAACGCGACCCCTGTGGCCCCTCCTGAAAAGAGAATTCGCGATCTGGTTCTGACAACGCTGGCGCTGTCTGAATGTGCTCCATGGGGAGTGGGAATCCTTCCTCCCAATTAATCGGCGAAAGCTCTTCCTTGCGTGTCCTGCCGGCGCTGAGTTCAAAGTAGCTGCCTTCTCCGCGGCCGCTTTGGTAGAGATGTTTGCTCAGGGCAAGGCCTCTGCGCAACTTCAAATCAGTGACGGCGATGTCTTTGCTCTGGTCGCGATCCGAGGATCGTGGCCACACAACATTAATATACCATTGTGCAGGGTCCTTGCGGACTCCGTCGAGCGAGGAGAGGCATAAGGCTACTCGGCGGTTCACGGAAATGGGGCCAGTTGGGACTTGAGCAAGGTCGACCCGACAGTTAAGTACCGGCTCCAGATGAGGTATTGGCACTCGCGCGGAACGAATTATAAGTCGTGATGAAATGGCGATTTCCACTTGGAAGAATTCAGAGGTGGATTCCACGGTTTCCGACGCTCTTGCGGTTGGAATCCAGGGATGATCAAATTTTTCACGACGAATTTCATGAAGTTGATGATCTAAGAAAATGAGGGTGGCGGGATATTTGCTGCTCGGAGTAAGCGCGTAAGGAATTTGTTGAGTGTCCCAATTCGGCCAGGGAATGCGAGAGAGGTCAATTCGCTGATTTTGAATCACGAACTTACGCTCGCGAACGAGGGCCCAGGTAGCGCGCACTCGGTTCCAGGTGTTTAGGCCTGGCACCGTTAGCACGATGTTCTCCTGTCTAGAATCGGAAGAGGGCGGTGTTTCGGCGGCGAGCGCTGAGTTTCCGACCAGTAACGCGAAGGCGAGTAAGCCTAGTGCGGCGCATTGCATCGTCAAAAGATGAGGGGGAACGTGCCTTGTCCCTATATTGCTCGCAAGAAGTGACATAACTAAAACGATAGACCAAAATTTGATATTTAGGAAATTTCTAAGTCGACTCGCTAAATTTGACGAGCCCCGTGCGATTTTCATGTGTTTTGGTAGTCTTAACTCAACGGGAGAAGGCTTGAATTACAATCACCTCTACTATTTTTATCAGGTCATCAAATCTGGAGGAGTGGCTAGCGCATCGCGCCGTCTCGGTATCAGTCAGGCTTCGCTCAGTACGCAAATGAAAGTTTTCGAGGAGGCGTGCGGCGGTGAACTTTATACAAAAAATCGTGGAGTGCTGAACCTGTCGGAACGGGGACAGTTGGTATTTAAGGCCGCTCTGAATATGTTCGGAGCTAGTGAAGAACTCGAGCGCAGGCTGGAGAGCGAGGACTTTTCGCCGGCGCAGGAAAGTTTACGTATCGGTGTTTGCGACGATATAGATCGTCCCTTCATCATGGGAATACTGAAACTTTTCTATTCCTTGTCGCAGACAAAGCCTCGCACCCGTGTGTACGTGGTGTCAGGATCGGCGCAAGAAATTGTTGCAATGCTAAGGCGTGGAGATTTGGATGTGGCGCTCACGGACGTGCCAAATCGATCCGAAGATCTGAGTGAATTGGGTAAATTTCCAATGCCGGTGGCCGTAATTTTCAAACAGCATTCTAAGTATTTTCTCGAATCGGAACGAACCGAGGTTGTGCGCGGCAAAGGGTATCCTGCATTGCGTAAATTACTTACCAGTGGCTGGGCGGCCCTTGCGAGTTCCACGCGCTTTCGTCGAGAAACCGATAGATTTATAGAAAAGATAGGCGTAGTTGAAACACCGCTTATCGAGTCGAGCATCGTTGCCATCGTCAAACAAAGCGTTGTGGACGATGTCGTTTCGAGCATTCTTCCTATTCCGTATGTTCTGCGGGAAATTCAAAAGCAAACGGTGCGTTTTGCTGGTCCCCGCAAGGGCTTTTGGTCCCACGAAATTCAACTTCTTGGTCGCCAGCAGAGTGTGTCTGTTTCCTCGCTGGATCGTGTTCGGCGCGCTTTCGAGGGGTATGTTAAGCAGATGAATAGGGAAACTGACGATCTCTACTGAGGCGTACAGTCGAGGTGGGTCAAAAAATGACCCATTCTAGCTAGATCGGATTTGAGGAGAGCTATTCCCCTTCTCCACTGCAGAATCGATTTATCGGCACTAGTAAGAACTCGCTGGCCGGTGCTGGTTAGCGATATGCATTTACGCCTCGAGTCCTGCCCGTCCCAGGTGGTGTGAATGTAGCCTTTACGCTCAAGGCGCTTGATTGATTGCGTGAGCGTGCTGGGATTTACTCCCACGGAACGGGCTAACTTACTGGCGGATGTCCCCGGCAGATCGCGCAACCTTGTTAGCAAATACCATTGCACCAAACTAATTTCCAGAAGAGATTCGGCGTCCTTATTGAACTGCTGAATCAAAATTCCCACTTGAATCAGAGAGCGTAGAGGGTCATCATCGTCAGGCATGCGGAGCCTTTCTCTGCAATGAAAGCTGTTTCTGTCGAGAATGATATCGAACCAGAGTTCGGATCAATCGATTAATTTCACTCTGGCGCTGCAAAAAGTAGCGGGCCTGCGAAACTTGCTTGCGCCCAACCCGAACGGTTAGCAGCTGACCATCAACGTACGGCAGGCTAAATACGTCCTCATCGGTGTCATCGTCGCCAACGTAAAATACGTGGCGAGTTCTGGATTTAGGAAGCAGGTCGAGTAGGGCCATTCCCTTGTGGGGAGCTCCGGAAGGAATGAGGTTGTAGACGCACTTGCCGGGAACAACTCGGGGGGGCGGGGTTAGGGTTGTGATGAGCTTTTCAATTTTTTGCCGCGCTAAAGTGCGTTGGCGCGAGCGGCGGTAATGAATCGCGAGGGATAACTTTTTATCTTCGATGTCCACTCCGGAATAAATTGGTGCTCGGCGAAGCCTTTCAATCCATTGGGTACAAGTGGCTTGGGCGTTGGCGAGCGATTGGCGGCTGCGTTTCAGTCCTTCGAGTCCATGGTTGCCGACCAAATATTGGGGACGAAAGGGTAAAATTCGCTTCAGATCGGCCACGCTCCGCCCCGAAATAATGGCAACGGGAGCAAGGTCTGACAATTGCCGTAACAGCGCAGCCGTTGAGGGGCTAATCTTGGCTGACGCGGGGTCGTTAACAATCGGGGCCAACGTACCATCAAAATCAAAAGCATAAAGCGTACGGGTGAAAGTTAGTGACTCCAGGGCCACCAACCCCTCTTTAGTAAAAAGAGAAATCATCCGGGGAGACCTCGCGGGATGTCTTGCACCTGTTCAAAGAGCCGATTGCGTTGTCGAAGGCGGGCTGCATCTAGAAGCATTCGGCCCGCCCATCGATAAACATTAAATTCCTGAATGAGTCCCCGCATACTCCGAATTCGGTTGCACTGTTCCTCTTCGGGCATGTCGAGTGCGAGAGCAAGGGCTGCTGCGCATTGATCAATGTTGTAAGGGTTAACAATAATCGATTCAGGCAGCTCCCGGGCAGCTCCCGTAAACTGACTCAGAATTAATACGCCTCGTTCATCGTCGCGCGCAGCTACAAATTCTTTCGCGACCAAATTCATGCCGTCATGCAGACTGCTCACCATGCACAGGTCGGAACCGCGATAGTATTCGTAAACCTGCTGAGGGCCGTGATGTTCAATTTTCAAAAGAATGGGAGAATAACTTTCGTTGCCGAAGCGTTGATTGATGTGGGCGGCTAGAGCAACAACTTCAGCTTCAAAACTCTGGTACTGCTTGATGGATGAGCGCGAAGGTGCGGCGATTTGAATGAAACTAAACCTCCCTATCCATTTGGGCTCCAGTTCTAACAGCCGTTCCACGGCTAAAAAACGCTCTAGAATGCCCTTGGTGTAGTCCAGGCGGTCGACGCCAATGCCGATACGATGTTGGTCCGGGAGGCCGTCCCGGCTGCGTATCCGCTTACGGCAGTCTGAAACTGGCGCCTGCGTATCCATCCATTTGGACGGGTATTCAATGGAAATCGGGTAGTGGTTAACGGCGGTCAGGCGTCCGCGGTAGGAAATGGTGGAGGTCTCGCGATCGATTCGACTTTCCAAAAAACGATCGATGGTATCTAAAAAATTATTGCAGTGAAAGCGCGTGTGGAAACCAATGATGCTACTGCCAAGGAGTCCTTCGAGTAATTCTTCGCGCCAGGGACAAATTCCAAATACTTCGGGGTTGGGAAACGGAATATGCCAAAAGGTGATGATTGTCGCTCGCGGTAGTTTTTCACGAATCATTTTGGGCGCTAGCGCAAGGTGGTAGTCCTGAACCAACACGACGGGATCTTCGCTCTTAGCTTCTTCCGCTACGGCCGCGGCGAATTTTCTGTTAGCCGCGACGTATTGGGCCCAGTCGTTGGAGTGAAATACGGGGCGAATATGGGCAATGTGACAGAGTGCCCACAGTCCTTCATTTGCAAATCCATAGTAGTAGCCCTTTTCTTCTTCGGGAGTGAGCCAAACCCGCCGGATTTGGTAACTAGGGTTCTCCGGAGGAACGTGGACGTGGTCATTGGGATCGACCATTTCTCGATCGGCGTCACCGCTACCGTGTGCAATCCAGGTCCCGGAGCAAGCACGCATGATGGGTTCCAGGGCCGTAACTAGCCCACTGGCAGGAAATTTAATTTCGATTTTATCGCCCTGATGAACGTGAATGTAGGGTTCGCGATTTGATACGATAAGTACTTCGTCACCCGAAAGCTCCTTCTGCAGAATGTCTTTTAGCGTTTTTGGATTCCAGGTGACTTGATTTTCGTCGCGCGTTCTGCGGTCCGATTCTAAATCGCGAATGAGTATCCGCAAATCTTTTACAATTGGGGAAAGCTCCGGGGAGTTTACGTGACCTTGGAGGCGCGCGAGCTGTTCACTTTTTAATAAGGATCGAATGCCGTGCACCCATCCTCGCAAACTCATGCGGGCAATGAAGACGGTCACGAAAGAAATAGCGGCACATAATATGCCGAACAAATAGACAATGTACCGTTTGGTGTCGGTGCTGCGCCGTTGCAGAAAACTCATATCGTGTATGAGTACGAGCGATCCGAGGGGTTTGCCGGCTACGTCTAGCACGGGCACGAAGGCAAGGTGCAGTGACCCTTGGGGTAGGCGAAGAATCCGGCTAAGGGGCTCCCGCTCGGAAATGGGGGTTTCGCAAGTGATGTGATCGGGAAAAGGTTGGGTACGGTACAGCAGTCGGTTGTTCGGACTGCAGAAAGCAAGCGCGTAGAGTCGGTCATCCTCGATGACGCGATTAAAGAGAGCCTGAATGCGGTGTTCGTCGGGATGGTCGAGTAGGGGCACTAGGGAGTCGTGAATGGTGTTGGTAATTAGACGGGTGCGCATGTTGATGTCGCGAATAAACCATTTGTCAAAAATTAGGCTGTCGACAAGCGGCACGACGCTATAGGCAATAATGCCCAGCACGACCACCAGTGGTAAGACGAAACGTAAAGTCATGCGCATATGAAGCGTAATTTACTTTGATATCAAATAAAAGTATACAGTTCGCTGGACATATGGAGGTTTGGTGTATCCCTACGCGCTCATCGGCAATTGTCAGGCATCCGCATTGATTAGCGATCGAGCGTCACTCGATTGGTTGTGTTTTCCTCGTCCGGATAGTCCTCCGACGTTTGGCCGACTGCTGGATTCCGAAGGGGGGCATTTTTCCATCGAGACGATTGCGAAATCGCGCATCGTCCAACAATATGAAGCGCATACCGTGGTGTTGGTCAGTACGGTGACGACCGAAGATGGCGATCAGTTTCAAATCACCGATTTCTGTCCACGATTTTTGCAGCACGGGCGGATTTATCGTCCGCCGTCGTTGTTTCGCATCGTTCGTCCGCTGAGTGGCACGCCGCTTATCCATGTGAATTGTCGGCCCGTCGACGGATGGTCGAAAGAGCCTTTGCTCCCTACTCGCGGCAATAGTCACCTGCGTTTTGCAGTGCAGGGCGAAGAAATGCGACTCACTACGAATATGCCTCTGACTTACCTCAATAGCGAAACGTCGTTTCAGTTGACCGCGCCCCTATATTTTGCGCTTACGCTGGGCGCGGGAATCGAAGAGGATTTGGTCAGTGTTTCAGAACGATTCCTGGATCAAACGGTGGACTACTGGACGCGCTGGGTAAAACACTGCTCCCTGCCGGCGTGCTACCAACGCGAAACAATTCGCTCAGCATTGACCCTCAAACTTCATTGCTACGAGGATACGGGCGCTATTTTGGCGGCCTTGACCACAAGTTTGCCTGAAGAACTTGGCAAGACGCGTAACTGGGACTACCGGTTTTGCTGGCTTCGCGACACTTACTTTGTCCTCTCTGCCTTTCATAGCTTGGGACATTTTGAAGAAATGGAAGGATTCATTAAATTTTTACTTAACATTGCCGGAGCCCAGTCGGGACCCCTGTCGGGACTTCGGCCGGTGTACCGCTTAGATCGGTCGCTGCCTTTGCCGGAATTGCAACACCTGAATTGGGCAGGTTATGGAGGAAGTCAGCCGGTCCGAAGTGACAATCAAGCGGCAGAGCACGTTCAGAACGACGTGTACGGTGAGATGATTTTAACTTTGGCTCCCGTCTACTTTGACGAACGATTTCGACATCTGCGAACTGCTGATTTGGACCGTCTTATTGTCCAGCTAGGGAAATGCTGTGCGGAGAGCATATCGCAACCCGATGCAGGACTCTGGGAATTGCGGGACGGATGGCGAGAGCATTCGTTTTCGAATCTGATGTGCTGGGCTGGGTTGGAGCGCTTACAGCGAATTCGTGCGCGCGGATTTCTTCCGCATGTGGACTTTGATGTGGGGCAAGCACTTCGGCGTGCGGAGCAGTCCATTCATAATGCCACTAAGGATAATGCGTTGAGGAATGGTCCAAGTGACGACAGCTTTGATTCGGCGCTCCTGCAAGTTTCTACATTGCGTTTTCCAGATGACGAACTCAATCGCGAAACTGTGCGCCGTATTCACGAAGAGTT
The DNA here is from genome assembly GCA_018266335.1 of Bdellovibrionales bacterium. Next base: position 42,082 of record JAFEAR010000173.1, on the reverse strand, counting down.
GCGCCTAGATGCAAGCTCACCCCGGTCGAGTTTTTTGTATAGGTATCTACGACCAGATGATTTTGGACGTCCCCAGTCCGCCTTTCTGATTTGCTCATTTTGGCTCGTGCAGGCGCTCGCTAAGACGGGACAAATGCTGGCTGCTGAGCAGGTCATGGATGATCTTATGGCGGCCGCCAATGGACTTGGACTTTTTTCGGAGCATTATTTGCCGACGGAACAAAAACAGTCCGGCAATTTTCCCCAGGCCTATTCCCACGTAGGACAAATCAACGCCGCCTTTGCGGTGAGCCCTCGCTGGAGCGAGGTTCTTTAAAATATATTCCCGATGGGTTTGGAGGCCCCGTGCGCGGCGGAATCCGAATTCAAGTGGATTCATCTAGAGATTAGGCGGCGACACTTTGGAGGTTGACAGAAATTTCTCTCTGCCTTTCTTTGGGGACGTTCTCGAGTTCCTCGTAAAGACTTACGAAGTCCTGCGCCTTAGTACTCAAATGAGTCAGGATTAAGAGCCGAATATCTTTCTCTAGCGCCCAGCTCATGGGGGTTTTTTTGTGTTCCGTTTTTTCCCACTTCAAAACCGCCACGTGGGAGACGTTAAATCGCTTGGCAAATGATTGCAGTGTCATGTCGAAATGATTTCTGATGAATTTGACTTCGCTGCCCGAGAGGCGGCAGGGCTTGTGTGCAAGTCCACGAAGTACGAGCGAGGCTAGTTTGTTGTAGTTAATGTCAGGCGTAAAGGAGCCACGAATTTTAACCATGGGCACATTAGTGAGTTTCACCGGAAAACCAAAGCCATGGTCGATGAATGATTTTTGTACTTTTTTCTGACTGCCCATAAACTTACTTCTCCAAATCTATAGCCGTAATAATCAGCATCCCAGCTGGATCAAGCGATACGATAATTCTCAGGCTGCGAAGGTCCACGGTTTTCCCTTTCACCGCGTAGTTCCAGGCCCTGTGAGTTTCATCGAACCTATCCCGGCTCTTCTCGTGGTGCCCACAGCGCAGCACCTGAAGTATCTCGGGCCGCGTAATCCCGCGCTCCCGGCCTCGCTGGCTGGCGTGCCGTGTGTCCAGGTATCGCCCCTCATCCAGGTGATGACGGATGACCTTCATCAGGCCTGAAATCTTCGCGGGTTTGGGCCTTTTTTGAAATTGTAACCTAGTTACAATGCTCATGCAAGATCCTTTCTTGTGTATTGGCTGTCCTTGCAAGTGCCGTGCCCTCCCAGACGGACACGGCGAAATTGCGTAGCTGCTCAGGGGCGGCGTGTTTGTTAGTCCTCTGATTCCTCGTCAAGGCCGCTATTGGTGCCCTGCGACGGCTCATCTTCATCGCCAAGCACGACCGCAAATGGCTTGCCGAGCATTTCATCGAGCAAACTTGAAATGCCCTCGTTCACGTCGTCGGCCTCCTCGGGTGGGTCCTCGCGGCTGTCATGACGCAGAAGGTGCGCTAGGCCCCGAGCCTCCATTCCCCGGCGCCGAACACTCCATGCGATGTCGTAGAGCTGCTGTCTGTATTTGTTAGCCACGGTTCACCTCGCTACTCTCGCGAATGAGGATTTCGATTTTCCGAAAACCCCGGAAGGGATCTCCCGTTTTGGGGTCCTCGCCGCTAATTAGGTATTCAATCGAGGTACCAAGGTGCCTCGCTAGGCCGAGCAATAGCTCGGGGTTTGAGGGCATCTTGCCGCCTTTTCCGATCCATCCAAAAATGGTGCTGTTGGGCACTCCCAGCTCCCTTGCGAGGTCCCGGATTCGCATGTTGTGGGCCTTGATAAGGCGCTCGATGCGCTCGCCCATGCACTCTTTTGTCACAACCCCCGTGCTCATTTGGCGCTCCGCCGCGCCGATCCTGGTCCCCAGTTTGTGAGGATTTCGGACTTGAACGGAAGGGGACTTCCCCATGTCATTTTGGTCATTTCGATCTGGGCTGCGTGCATGTCCCGTCCGAACCGGTAAAAATCCTCGTGCTTAAGGCCTGCCGGAGGGTAGGGCTGCTACCTTTTGCTGGATCATGGCTCTTAGCGTGTCTGGCCTTGCGGCGTCAGATCTGAGCATTAGGTCGTATTGCCGCTTGGTTGTTCCGTACATAGGCAGAAGCCAGTCCAGATGGTGCTCCCTGAGCGGCACCCATCCGTTTTCAATATGTGAAATCAGCGTTGCCGATTTGCCGCATATTTTGGCGGCCGTATACGTGCTGAGTTTGCGCTGCTCGCGCAGCTGTTTGAGCACCTGCATGGCTCTGGTTGATTTTGGATCTTCGATTCTTTTACTCATCTCACTCTCCATGTGTCTTTGTGGACACTGCGTAGGTGGAAGCTCTTAAAGAAATCGAAATGGTTTGGATTGATTTTGAATTTTCGTAAGTTACGAATTCATCGTCTGCCCTACGTGCGTAGGGCCTCGAAATTTAGCTTGTGTGCCGGATTTCCTGGCACATCTGTGCCAACTTTACGAAACCGTGAGCACCCGGGTCCGCCTTCATGCGGGAACGAGGGGTCGCTGCCCCTTCCTCTGCGGTTTTAGTTTTCAACTTGTTAGATTTTCTTTCTGTCAGTCGCCCCGGACCGCCTCGGAAATTGGCGGAGAGAGTGGGATTTGAACCCACGGTAAGGTTTCCCCTACGCACCCTTAGCAAGGGTGTGCCTTAAGCCACTCGGCCACCTCTCCGTGCTTGCGCGTCGAACAGGGGGACGACAAAAAGATGTCCAATCCATATAACCTCTGGACGGGATATGGTCAAAGCATCTAAACCCATTGATTCCCTATGAATGAGTGCTGTTTTGTTTGGGGCGCTCCCCTTTCGGGTCAAAGATACTGGATGCTTCGGGCGTCGGAAGAGACCGATCCTGAAGTTTCGATTGCCCTGTTGCCCCTGGAAAACCACAATCCGCAGCCCTCGCTGGAAGAGGTTTTGGCCTCCTTGCACATGGTTCTGGCCGAAACGGTGCCGGGTCGCAAACGCCATATTTACTGCGAACTTCCTTGGGACGTGGTGCACGACCCCTCGGCCCTTGAGGAATGGATCGGTTCGCGCCCCGAATTTGCCGAGAACGGACCCGAAGACCAAAACAATCCCGCGGCCTGGAATCTGAGCTTCGTGTGCGTGTGTCCGGCCGATGCCGATCGCTTGCCCGAGGATTACCGCCGCGGACTAGAAGAGTTTGCACGGGCCACACAGTCCGCCGTTATTGTTGCGCGACGCGAAGGCGATGATTCCGAGTTGGAATGGGTCGACACCGAGGTTTTGGATTTTGGCCGCAAGGTAGAGATTTTCGAAGAAGACCTCTGGCCGGCTTCGATTGAGAACGACCGCGCCATGCCCGACCACAAACTCAACGGTAAAGAGCTCGATCAACTGACGCTGTCGGTGTCGGGCGACCGCACGTCGTACATGGATTTATTCCAGGACCTCGTGCACGGTTACTACGGTCCCATTTGGGGAGCCGAAGCCTACTGGAAAAACGCTCGCGGACAGTGCGAGGCCCTGTGCATTTCGCAGGGGCGTTTGTTTTCGTGGACGAGCGATAGTCCCTCGCTGCTGCGCTTGACGCCCCTGAATGGCGCCATGCTCAGCCTCTGCGGTGGGCCGCTGCGCCGGCAGGATTTGATTCTCGCCCTGCGCTCCCAAAGCTTTTGTTAATTCGCTCCCAACCAAAGTTGGCACATAGCTTGCTCGGGGCAGGATGCCCCGTGGATTTTTTCAAGCTCTAAGGAAGGCGGAACCCCGACGGAAAGGAGTGCTTATGCACTTACTGGAAGCGGTCCTGCTACTGTTGAATGTTATCCAGGCGCTAGCAACGCTCTGGATAACCGGCCAAGCCCTACGACGCAATCGTAGGGTTATTCGGCAGAGAATTAAGAAGTCTTGAGTCACATTTTGTGATCCAAATAATGACCAAATGAGTCGGCTAACTCAGAGGGATTTGAGGTGAAAATCCCCGGGGCGCTTGCAATTAAAGCGATACGCCCAGCATTTTGAGGGTCTGCTCGCGGCGGTAAGCGAAGAGCTTTTCCAAACTCCGGCGACCGAAGAGTTGGTGGGCCACCTCGCCCAGCATGCTCAGCGGATTTTCGTACTCCACAAAATCACGAATCCAGGTGCCCGGTTCCTTCATCTTGATGGCCACCTGCCCTTGGCTAGAGGGAATCGATTCCGAGCCGGCTTCGAACAAGTGCCGGTGCTGCCAGTACGCAAAGGGGCCGCTGCGTTGGTGATCGGTAAATTCACGCGAGGGGCCTTCGCTCCGAACACCCGACAACACGGAAACCCAGTTCATGGGAATTTCCAGGCCGAGGGGTGCCAGCTCAATGGTGACTTCGAGTCCATCGCGGCAGGTGCCATTGGCGCTTACGCGGGCACCGTAGGTGGCGGGAGTTAATTGGGCCAGATTTTTGGGATCGCTGAGCGTGGCCCACACTTTATCGAGGGCCACCGGCACCCAGAATTCGGATTCTAGTTTGTGCCGGCTCATGGTGAATTACGAGGCCGCAGTTGCGGGGGCGTCGAGGCCAAATTTTTCGTTGGCTTCGCCTACCTGGCGACCGCGACGGCCTACGCCGCCTTGGTGTTCGCCCTGCGTGGGGCGGGCTACAGAAACTTTTTGCTGCAATTTAATGAGGCCGTCGATGAGCGCTTCGGGACGGGGCGGGCAACCGGGAACGTAAACATCCACGGGCACCACGCGGTCTACGCCCTTGAGCACGCTGTAGCCTTCTTTCCAGTATGGGCCGCCTTTGGTGGCGCAGGAACCCATGGCGATGACCCATTTGGGGTCGGGCATTTGGTCGTACAAGCGTTTCACGCGTGTGGCCATTTTGAGCGTTACGGTGCCGGCTACAATCATGAAATCGGCTTGGCGGGGGGTTGCGCGGAACACGCCGCAACCGAAACGTTCCAAGTCATACTTTGCGGCGCCGGTGGCCATCATTTCGATTGCGCAGCAAGCAAGACCGAAGGTCATGGGCCAGAGCGAGTTCTTGCGGCCCCAGTTCACGACGTCATCGACGCGCGACATGAATACGTTATCTCCGCCCATAGCTGCTTGATTCGGAATGGCTGACATGCGGGCTAATTTACCCTGCAATGACGCTGGGATAAAGGGGGGATTATGTCTTGTTGACGTCTTTGCCGCTGAGGGCGCTCTGGAGGGCGGCGTTCACCTGCAGTTCGGCTAAATCCCGCGAGACGACGTCGAATTCGGCAATGGCTTCGCGGATTTTCTCGGCCGAGCTGCCCGTATGGGCGTTGCGCAGGTCTACCAGGCGGGCCTTTACCTCGGCCAGCTCCCGGGGCTCAATCAGGTGGCCGGCACTGGCAATGGTCCGTTCGGCGGCCCGAATAATGGTGTCGGCTTCAATCCGGGCATCGACCAATTGGCGCGCTGACATGTCTTCTTCGGCCTTATCGAAGGAGCTTTCCAGCATGCGGAGGAGTTCGTCCTCGGTCATGCCGTAGCTGGGCTTAACCTCAATTTCGTGGGCCTTCTGCGACCGCAGATCCGTGGCGCGCACGTTCAGAATGCCATTAGCGTCGATGCGAAACAGCACCTCTACCCGGTGGAATCCGGGAGGGGCGGGGTCTAGGCCACGCAGTTTAAATCGGGCCAGCGAGCGGCAATCCTTAGAGAGCTCGCGTTCGCCTTGGAGCACGTGGATGTCGAAGGCCGTTTGTTTTTCGGCATGGTTGGTAAAGACTTCCCGCGCCTCGTTGGGAATGGTCGAGTTGCGGTGGATAAGTTTGGTGACGGCGCCGCCCATGGTTTCGATGCCCAGGCTGAGCGGAATGATGTCCAGGAGCAGGTGTTCGCTGCCGGTACCTGCGAGGGCATTGGCCTGAAGCGCGGCGCCCAGAGCCACGGCTTCGTCCGGATTGATGGAGGCATTGGGTTCGCGGCCGAAGAGTTCTTTGACCTTGGCGCGCACCAGGGGCACGCGGGTTGAGCCGCCCACCAGCAAAACGTCGCTGATCTCGCTGAGATTAATTTTGGCGTCCGCCAAGGCGCGGCGGCAGGAGTCGAGCGAGCGCTCGATGACGGGCAGCCACAGACTTTCGGCCTGCGTACGAGTTACGGAAATTTTATGTGCGTCTAAGTGGAAGTCGGCGCTTTGGGTGTGGCTGAGCTGCTTTTTGACTTTTTCGGCTTCGGCGACGAGTTTGGCGATGAGATGGCGACGAGCCCGATCGTTAGCCGGTGGCGTTGCATGGCCGGCCGCAATGAATTGCGCCAGCGCCCATTCGGCGAGTGCCTGGTCGAAGTCGTCGCCGCCCAGGTGCGTGTCGCCCGCGGTTGAGAGCACTTCAAAGAGATTCTCCTGAATGCGCAGAATAGAAATGTCGAAGGTGCCGCCGCCTAAATCGTAGACGGCCACGATGCCGGGTTTTGTGTTGGACCAACCGTAGGCCAAGGCCGCCGCGGTGGGCTCGTTGAGAATGCGAATCACGTCGAGGCCCGCTAAGCGACCTGCCGCCTTGGTTGCGGTGCGCTGAGCGTCGTCGAAGTACGCGGGCACAGTAATGACGGCGCGGGTGGGGGCTTCGCCCAGCACCGCGGTCGCGCGGCGCTTGAGTTCCTTAAGGACCTCCGCCGAAATTTCGATGGGCGAAACCACGCGTGCTCCGACGCGAATCTTTACTTGCGCGGCAGCAACGTCATCGACGAGCTCGTAGGGAATAAGGCGCACTTCTTCGCCCAAATCTTTGAGCGTGCGACCCATGAGACGTTTTACCGAATACAGAATTTGACCGGAGCCCTCGGATCGTTTGTCGAAGGCCGTTTGGCCCACGCTCACGAGCTGCCCGCCGGGAGTTAGCTCGGCCACGGAGGGGAGGAGACCCGAGTCGCCGTGGCGCAGAATTTTCGCTTGCGTGTCGCCCTTCGCAACGATGGCGATGAGGCTATTGGTGGTACCGAGGTCAATGCCCACCACCGGACCCTGCGGGGCCGCAGGCTTACTCTGCGGCGACGAGAATCCAAGGTCGATCTGAATGGGCATGTCCTGCGAGTTCCTTTAGTTTCCGACGTTAAATTTGCGCCGGATGTCCGCTTCAAAACTGCGGAAGTAACGGACCTTATGGACGGAGGACCGGATTTTTTCAAGGTCGGACTGCGTCCAGGGTGCAGTATCGCTGTCACCGGCGCCCCCATAGGGGAATTGGCTCGCCAGCGCGAGCGTGTCGGCCTCGGCCGCCTTAAGCAGGGTAGCTACCTTAGCTAGAAACTCTTGAGCTGCCGCACGCGACGCTTCGGGGCCGTTGTCGGCCCAGCTTTCTTGGAGTTCGAAGTAGTCCGCCGCGAGTTCGGGCGGTGCGCCTTTGCTGGCCTGCGCGCTGGCTTCGCCGGGTGCGGCCCGGAGAACGTGATCAATGAGGCGCCAGGTATCTTTAAGAATGGAATAATCAGAATTGAGCTCGGCCGACTTAGCCTCGGCCTCGGCGCGTACGCTATCGGCGGCGTTGATGAATCGATCGGGGTGGAGCTGCCGGCTGCGACGGTGGAATTCCGCCAGCAGCTCGGTCTGAGCTCGTGCGTCCGACCGCAGGAAGGGCCGCACGCCCAGCGTGGAGAAGGGCCGCATTTATGCCGAGAAGCTCGTGCCGCAGCCGCAGGACGATTTAGCGTTGGGGTTGTTAAACACAAAACCCTGACCCGTTAATCCGTCGGTGAAGTCCACCTGAATGCCCTTCAGGAAGAGCAGGCTCTTGGGATCCACCACAACTTTAATGCCGTGCAATTCGATAACCTTGTCGCGATCCTTAGGCGCTTCCTCGAAGGAAAGTTTGTACGAGAGGCCCGAGCATCCTCCGCCCACCACGCTTACGCGTAGGAGCGAATTGGTGCGGCCTTCGCGTTCCTGAATGAGGCGCACCTGGCCCGCGGCCTTTTCGGTCATTTGCACTACGTTGGGGGTCGGCTGCACTAGGTTTTCCATATCGCTCACTCCTTACGGGCGGTGATCTTCGATTGGTAGTCTTTAATGGCCGCTTTGATTGCGTCTTCCGCGAGCACCGAGCAGTGAATTTTCACGGGCGGCAGCGCGAGTTCTTCGACAATCTGCGTGTTTTTGATTTCGAGTGCTTCGTTCACGGTTTTGCCCTTGAGCCACTCGGTAGCGAGCGAGCTAGAAGCAATGGCCGAGCCGCAGCCGAAGGTTTTGAACTTAGCGTCTTCGATCACGCCGGCGTCGCTCACTTTGATTTGCAATTTCATGACGTCACCGCACTCGGGAGCGCCGACGATGCCGGTGCCCACATGGTCATCGGACTTGTCGAGCGAGCCCACGTTGCGGGGGTTTTCGTAGTGGTCGATTACTTTGTTTGAGTAAGCCATAAATTCCTTATACTCCTTCGTCGCCTAATTTCAGTGTCCGGTCCACTGGATGGATTCGATATCGATGCCTTCTTTGACCATTTCGTAGAGCGGGGACATTTCGCGCAGCCGCTTGACCTCGCTGACGACGCGCTTGCAGGCAAAATCAACTTCTTCGGTGGTTGTAAAGCGACCCATGCCGAAGCGAATGGACGTGTGGGCAAGGTCTTCTCGGGTGCCCGTGGCGCGTAGCACGTAGCTAGGTTCTAGGCTGGCACTCGTGCAGGCCGAGCCCGAAGAAACGGCCAGATCCTTAATGCCCATCATGAGTGCTTCGCCTTCGACGTACGCAAACGAAACGTTCAGGTTGCCAGGAATTCGTTCGGTCGGGTGACCGTTCAGGTAGAGGTGATCGAGCTCGCGCTCGAGCCCGTGCCAAAGGCGATCGCGCAGTCCTTTGAGGCGCTCGGCTTCCGAAGCCATTTCTTTTTGGCAAATTTCGCAGGCTTCACCGAAGCCCACAATGCCGGGTACGTTGAGCGTGCCCGAGCGCATGCCGCGTTCATGGCCACCGCCGAAAACAATCGGGGAGAGGCGCACGCGCGGATTGCGCCGGCGCACGTAGAGGGCGCCGATGCCCTTGGGGCCGTACATTTTGTGGGCGGACATGGAGAGCAAGTCGATGCCCATAGCGTTTACGTCTACCGGAACTTTGCCTACGGTTTGGACGGCATCGGTGTGAAAGATGATGCCTTTTTCTTTGGCGATTTTGCCAATCGCGGCGATGTCTTGCAGCGTACCGATCTCATTGTTGCCGTGCATGATCGAAATGAGAATCGTTTTGTCGGTGATTGCCTTGCGGAGTTCATCCAGGCTGATGCGGCCGTCTTTATCTACGGGCAGCCAGGTGACGGTGCAGGCACCGCTCTCTTCGAGGTGTTTGCAGGGATCGAGAACTGCCTTGTGCTCGGTCACACAGGTGATGATGTGATTGCCCTTGTCCTTGTACATGTCGGCCACGCCCAGGATGGCGAGGTTGTCGGATTCCGTCGCACCACTCGTGATGATGATCTCTTTGGAGTCGGCCCCAATAAGCGCCGCAATTTGCTGGCGCGCTTTTTCCACCGCTTCCTCGGCCTTCCAGCCGAAAGCATGGTTGCGGCTAGCGGCGTTGCCGAAGTTCTCGATAAAGTAGGGGATCATCTTTTCCAGGACGCGCGGATCCATCGGGGTGGTCGCGTTGTTGTCCAGGTAAATGGGCGTCTTGAGAGTCATTGATGTTTCGCTCCGTTAGCGGCGCCCGCGTAATGATTGAGTTCGTGCTTCATGTCGAGGTTTTGGTTGGCAAGGCGAGTGACCTCGCTGGGGCCGCGTTCGCACTTCGAACAATCGTCCAGGGAGGACGAGAGTTTGCAGCCGAAGCAGGTTTTTAGCTGGTCCATGGTGCGGCCCAGTTCGTCGACCGTTTGAGCGATTTCTTTTTGACGCTCGGCGAGCTTCGCCTTTTGAATGGCGAGGGCTTCGTAAATGCGTTTAGCGATTTCCTGTCCCGCGTAAGTCACGTTGCCCGAGGGGTCGAGCATGGGCGATAGCGCCGCCACGATTTCCTTCAGGGCAAAACCGCTGTCCTGGAGCATTTTAATGGTCGCCAGGCGCTGCATGTGACTTTCGTCGTAGTAGCGATAACGGTTAGATCCGCGATTTTTAGGCGTGATCAATCCCAGCTCTTCGTAGTAGCGAAGAGTCCGGTTCGAGACGTCTGCCTTCTTAGCCAGTTGTCCAATGCTGTAAGTTTCCATACTTACCCCAGTGTATACCATAACATTAACGTACGGGTAAGGCTTATTTTAGGCTGCCAAAAAGCCGTCTATACTGTTGATTTCATTGTTTTTTCGCTAGGCTTAGGGAATGAGGCACTTAGTCAGGGACCCCGTTCACTTTACGGTCCCGATGTCGTCCGAAGAGCGCGCCGTCATTGATCATCCGCTCTTCCAGCGTTTGCGGCGTATTAAGCAAACGGCCTTTTTGTATTTGGTTTTTCCTGGAGCCACGCACGATCGCTTCTCGCACAGCATCGGCGCCATGCACGTTGCGGGTTTGGTCTTCGATCGCATCGCCGATGAGTTCGTTGAAACGTACGGACCGCGCGCGCTGCAACCCACGCAGCGCGATTACTTTCGGCGGCTCATTCGTTTGGCGGCGCTTTTGCATGACGTCGGCCATGGTCCCTTCTCGCACAGTCTAGAGGGCGTGAACAACGCGGGTCGGCCCATTCATCCCATTCGCAAAGCCTTCCTCGAAGAGGGCGTGATTCCCGATCACTGGATCGATCCCAAGTACATGAGCGGCAAAAAAGCCTGGCTTGCGCAGCCCACGAGCCACGAGGATTTTTCGGTGGCGATTATTGCCATGATGGCCAACGAGCGTGGACAGCTCGGCGGTCTCGAAGCGCAGGACATCGTAGCGGTGCTCAATGAGTGGGTGATCCCCACGCAAGAATTTCAGCTCATGAACCGCGTAGGTCCATCCGGGCGTTGGAGCCTAAAGGCCGCGCTGAAGAGCATGGTGTCCGGCGAACTCGACGTCGATCGCATGGACTACCTATTGCGCGACTCTCATTACTCCGGGGTGCCGTACGGTCAGTACGATCGCGAAATGCTCCTGGGAAATATGATTTGGCGGCCGAATCCCGAAAATCCTGGCGAGATGTGCATCGCCCTACGACGTAAATCCCTCCACGCGTTCGAAGACTTTTTGATTTCGCGCTTCCACATGTTCATGCAGCTGTACTCGCACAAGACCGTGATTGGTTTTGATGTCGTGCTCGAGAACGCGCTGGCTGAACTGCCGGACTTTCACATTGATGCCGACTTGACCGAATACGTGAAGTGGTCGGACGAGTGGCTGCTGCGTAAGACGCTCGAGAACCGCTCTTCGCAGTGGGGCCAACACATTCGCGATCGGGTAGCGCCCAAACACCTGTTCACGGTGAACCAAGAACACAAAGATATCTTCGCGAAATTCATTCGTCCGTACGAAGTTTCTTCGGGCACCACGGCTTGGTTCCCTTCACTCAAGAGCAAGGCGCGGCCCAAAAAAATTAAGGGCGACGTGCCCAAACTTTGGTGGCGACACACGACCTCGTACCTCACCAAGGGCGTGCGGGGGCATTTTCCGGTTTATTTGGAAGAACGGCGCAAGTTAGTACCGATGGAATCGCTGTCATTGTTACTGAAGAGCGATTACGTGCGGCGCTTCGAGATGACGCACGTGTATTGTTTGCGCGAAGACGAGCGCAAAGCCATTGCCTGGATGGTGAAGGCTGGAATTTCGGAACATTTGCTGGCTCCGCCCAAGAGCCTGCTCGACGGCTAAGGCTCGTTGGGCGGATTTCCCAATTTATTTCAGCTCAATGCAGTAAGCGCGCATCGGATACGGAGCGTGGGCGTTGTCGCCTACGAGCACGATGACCGTGGCGCTTGCCTCGCATTTAAATTCCTCGGGATTCGCGATAACGATTTGTTCCAAGAAATTTACGCGATTGAGCTTAGCGGACTTTAGTAATTCCGCATCGCGGTTGATGATGACTGTTTCGTCGACCACGATCTTGCCGTTTTCCTCCACGGTACGGCGGCCATCGATTTCGTCGTCGCCCTGGCTATTGATGGGGTAGGTGCGGCTGCCAACTTTGATGACGTCATTCGTGTTCATGGGTGTGCCGTAGAGCACCGTCACGGCTTCGCCGTTGAGGGTGCCCTTGAGCACCTTCTGTGATTCCGCCCGGGCGGCAAAACCCGTGGCGAAGAGGGCCAGAGTGAGAGCGGCATTTTTAAGCATCGACATAAATTTAATCTCCCCTAATTTTCTGTTCGTCGCTCTCGACGATTTGGCACTTAGCAAAGACGGTGGTGTGGGCGGGTGAATCCTTGTCGGACAAAGTGACGCGCATGGTTTCTAGCGAGGTCCCCATGGCGACTTTGGCGCTGACGTATTTGTAGGTGGAGGCGGAGATTCCGCTCGGATCGAGGTGTGAGTAAACGATTTCGGTGGGCGTGCTGGCGGCCGTATCGAGGCGTGCCATGGTCATGCCGCGCATTTGTTGTCCGCCGTCCTTCAGATCGAACAAAAAGAGTTGGATAATCGTGGGACTGCCCATTGGGAACTCAATACTGATCTGCGAGGGTTCCTTGGCGTCGGCCTTCGCGGAAGCGTTCTGGCACTGATAGGACTTTTGCGCGTTGTTGTCCGCGAGGGCCGCTTGGCTAAGTAGAGTGGTCATGGCGAGAGCGATTAACTTATTCATTCTTGTTTCCCCCGGTTAGACGAGTCTGAGGGAATAGATGCAGGGATTATGCCCCGAAAATTGCGTTTGAAATCGCGGTGTGCAACTCGAATTGCCGTAGAGATTCTAAACGGTGGCAGAGTCTTTGATCGATTTCCGAGCCATTACGAACATAGCTTGTCGATATCAGATGAGCCTGGCGTGGCTTAGTCCTTGCTACCTTTAGATTATGAGAAATCACATTGTCGCGATGGCACTTTTACTTGGCGCTTGTGCGAAACCAAGCAAAGAGAGGGCGGTCGTGGAGGCCCCCGCAGCCCAGCCGCAACGTCCTACAGTGCAGGAGCCGATGCCTCCCAATACGCCGCAGGCGATGCTTAATCCTGATGATATGCAGATTCCGGTTTTGGAGCAGAGCTTAGGGCAACCCGTATCGCGCGCGATTATTTTTGGCGGCAATTGTGAAGTGGGATGGGAGCGCCCGGGAAAGAAAAATATGTTTTTCCCTTCGGTTCATTCACTGACCGCTAGTTTACGTGCTCGTCACTGGGAGACTCAGGTTCTTTTTTCAAATCCTACTGATGCCGATGCCGATCAGTTAAGGCAATTGCAAGAAATTTCCGGACAAGAAGTGCAAGCGGCGACTGTGGATCGTTTGCTCCGGGCTCTCGAATCGTCCCTTGCTCTACCCAAGGGGAGTCAATTGCTGATCCAAATTTCTACTCACGGTTCACCGATGCATAAGGATGGAGAAAAGGGTGAAGTGTCGCATGGTATTTGCGCGTCTGCTCTTAGTGGTGGTTTTAAGGCCTTGGATGGCTTAACGGTACCACTTTATCGAGATGCGGAGATGATGCCCATAGATTTTGCCCCCTTCGTGCTTCGCCTCAAGGCATTGCGCGACCGTGGCATCAAGTTGGCGCTGACGGATAGTAGCTGTTATGGCGGTGGCTCAGTTACTGCCTTGTCGGATTATGCCTGTGTGCTTTCTGAGCAGGCCCGAAACCGATCATCACGAAATCGAAAAGTCGAACTTCTGGACTTTTTTCTAGACTCCAAACACTTGGCACATCCGTCCATGAATGATGCTTTTTGGGAATACCTGACGCATGAAGAGTTTCAGAATGTAAACGTCTATGCGGCCATGCAGCCCCAAATTTCGAGTTTTTCTCGACCGCTGGATATCTCGGAAAGTTTTGCCTATTTTTTAGGGGACGTTCCCGATTTAATGGGTAGTGGTCTCGAGGCCATGGTCATAAATGAGTATAATAAATTTTACGACAATGCTTATGCGCCGAACAAAAACTTTGGAAAGGAGCTGTCCTATTATATTGATGGTTTGCTTAAGCAAAATGACGACGCTGCTTGGCTTGGTGCCGAAATGGCCAAGAAAATGGGCACCGATCGTTTGCCTAGCTATGCCTTTCTCCTGCGCAAGTTTATGGAAGAAGCTAAGGTTGTCAGTGAATTGGATATTCTTGACCAGAAGCGAGATCTTAGTCTGTCCCAAGTTATAAGCCGGCAGCGGGCCTATAAAGAACTTTATAACGAAATATCGGACAAGAGTTTTTCGTTTTCTTATACCGTCTCGGAACGCATGAGTGATGTAAGTCTGAATCTATTGGACGGAGACGTTTTGAAAATGTTTCTGGAAAAATATTTGTTTCTCGAGGGCGGGAAGTTTAACGCTAATTCCGCGAAAGGCTTGGTTAGAGTCGAAGACCTGCCGATCGCGTATTTTGATGATGCGACTGACGCCGCAGAGCTGATGATTTTTGACGAAGATGCGGAGACTCGCGTAGGCGAGGCTTTAGATGCTTTGGATAAAAGAGGGTTTCGCGGCTCTATAGATGAATTTCGTTTTGAATTGCAGGCCGAAATATTGGCTGCCCGAGAAGCTTCGCTGACCAAGATAAGGTCGCCGCTAAAGGAAAAAATTAGGAAGTTGCGTGATCTGTCGGCTTCACTCGTGGGGCATAGATGGACGCGTATGATTGACTACCCAATAATTTCCTCGGAAGCCAAGTTGTTGCGGGCCTATGAATTCCTTGCCTGGAGAAAGCGTATGGCGGTTAAAGTGAATTCTAATGATGCTGCGGAGGCCAAGCGGATCGAATCCTTTAAGCGTTGCGAAGAATTCACTTTTACTGATCCAACGAAATTAACCGACTAGGCGTTGCCAGTAAGTTTCCAGGGGTAGCGAAACGCGCAATGTTTTGAGCAGCGTAAAGATACCGCCCAATTTGCGATGGAGAAAAATCAAATCTCGCGGTGGGGGTGATTTGCGCACGAGCCCGGCGAAGCGGAAAGTGGCGTTGCGCATCTCGGTGGCGTAATCGAGATCGCCAAAATTGAAGGGCTGGCGCGCGGGGGCGAAGGGTTCAATGCTCATACGTAGCATGGTGACAAAGGCCTCCAGACATTCGTCCGATTCGCCGGGATAAATCAATCCCATGCCGATGGCGTGATCGACGAGGGCCTGGCGATTCCCCCCGCGAATGAGACGCAGCAGTGCTTTGTACTTTTGCCGAAATTCCGGGGTGTACTCGCGAACGGCGCCGAAATCCAGGAGCACCAACTGACGCGTAGACGCGCGAAACAAAAAATTGCCATAGTTCGGATCCGTTTGTACGAGTCCCTTCTCGAAGAACTCAATGGCGTACAAATCGAGCACGAGTTGACCGAAGTATTCTCGCTCCGCCATGGGAGGGTTTTGCGCAATCCAGTCCTTTAGCTTAAGACCTTCCTCGAAGCTCATGGTGAGCACTCGTTGCGTGCAAAATTCGGGGTAGGTGCGTGGAATAACGTAGGCCGGCAAATCACGCAGCAGTTCACGAAAGCGTTCTAAGTTGCGGGCTTCTTCGGCGTAGTTTGTTTCTTTAGTGAGCACTTCGCGGAACTCTTCGAAGAGCGCATCGAGCGGGATATCCCGGCGAGTGACATTGAGCATGCCGTTGGTAACCGTGCGTAGGAGGGCAATATCGGAATCGATGCTTTCGGCAATCCCGGGGAATTGAACCTTCACGGCCACGGCTTCGTTGCCCAGTTTTCCGCGATGCACTTGTCCAATGCTGGCCGAGGCGCAGGGGAAGGGATCGAGTTGGTCGAAGCGGGCAAGGCGATCGTGGCCTAGTTCCTGGCGCAGAATGGATTCGATGCGTTGAATATCGAGCGTGGTACCGCCGCTGTCCTGAAGCTTGCTGAGTACCTCGACGACTTCGGCCGGTAAAAAATCGGCTCCCTCGAGACTCAGTAACTGCCCCACCTTCATGGCGGCCCCTTTGAGCTGACCCAGGGACTGCGCCAGGGTGGTGGCCTGATTGACTTGGTGCTGTAGTTTTTTGAGCGGGCCGCCATCGCCCGTTAATTTGCCGAGCCGATGCGAGGCTTCCTGGGCCGTGAGTTTGGCCGCGAGTCCGAGAATTTTTCCGGTGCGGACGAAGCGGCCGGCCATGTTAGCTCTTCGTTGTCTTGCAGAAGCGAACGAAGTTCTTCACTTGCTGGTGTACAAGTTTATTCGTGAGAGGATCGGTGAATTCGTTCTTTTCGTTGAGTTGCGTTTCTACGCGCGGCAAAAAGATGCGTTCGTTGAACACGAAAGCATTGCGGTAGGTAAAAATCTGCGAAAGTTGTTCCACGGGCCGCAAGGCGCCGAACATGCCGGCCGCTACGCCGCAAAAGGCTACCGGGCGGTTTTCGAAGCTTTCCGGAAATTTCAGCATGTCGATAAAGTACTTCAGCACACCCGGAAATCCGCCATTGTATTCGGGGGTCACCACAAAGAGGCCGTCGGACTTCAGCACCGCGTCGTTGAAAGGAGCAAATTCTTTAGGCTTCTCGGCGTAGGCTTGGGGCGTAAAGAGTGTGGCGGGGAGGTCGGCCAAACTAAGGAAAGTTGTCTCGGCGCCTTCCCGTTTAAACAGCCCTTCATAAATTTTTGCGACGCGTAGGGTTTGGGCTTGGGGGCGATTGGTGCCCGAAATAATCGTAATCATAGTCTCTAGCAATTAACACACGCATCTTTGCCTGTTAAACTGCTTTCACGGTGGGGATTCTAGGCGGCCAAAAAGCACCCGATTTCGCGACGACCGAAGAAAGTCGTTTCGACTGGACACTCCTGGGCACCGTCGTGGGCATCATGTGCATTGGCCTCGTTAACGTTTACTCCGCTACTTCGGGTCGTGGTTCGGGCATGAGTGCTTCGGCCATGGCTCTGCGTCAGTTGGTGCACTTGGGTGGCGGTCTGGGCGTGATTGGTATTCTGATGCTCATCGACTACCGCCTCATCGAGCGCATGGCTTACGTGTTTTACGCGCTGAACTTGGTGGCGCTGATGGCCGTAGAGGCCTTGGGCGTGCTGCGCCTTGGTGCGCGGCGTTGGATTGACTTCGGTTTCTTTGCTTACCAGCCCAGTGAGACCATGAAGCTTTGCGTGATTCTCGCGCTGGCGCGTTACTTTCATAACAAGAACTCCATGGCCAAGATGGGTTTTCGGGAGATGATCCCTCCGGCCCTCATTGTGGGTATTCCGGGCTTGCTCACCATCATTCAACCCGATTTGGGCACCGGCGGACACATGATGATTGCGGGCGCTGTGATGTTGCTCTTCGTGGGCATTCGTCCGAGTGTGCTGTGGACCCTCGCCGTGGTGGGGATTGTGAGTTTTCCGCTCGCTTGGCAGTACGGACTTAAGCCTTACCAGAAGGATCGGATTCGGACCTTCGTGGACCCCATGCAGGATCCGAAGGGCGATGGTTACAACGCCATTCAGTCCATGATCGCCGTAGGTTCCGGTGAAGTGACGGGCAAGGGCTTCCAAAAGGGCACCCAAACGCAGCTCGATTTTACACCCGAGGGGCACACGGACTTTATCTTCACCGTACTGGCCGAGGAGTGGGGACTGGTGGGCAGCCTCTTTTTGCTGGGAGCCTACCTGTTTCTGCTGCAACGTTGCGTCACGATTGCCTCGCTCGCGCGGGATAAGTTCGGCTCACTCGTGTGCGTGGGCATCATTGCCATGCTTACCTCCCAAATTTTTATCAATATCTCCATGGTGTGCGGCATGTTCCCCATCGTGGGTATTCCGCTGCCGCTCGTTAGTTACGGCGGCACGGCCGTTATCAACGTTTGCTTAGCCCTCGGCATTTTGCTCAACGTAGGCTACAAACGGACCATATTTTAGTCGCGCCGCCGGCGCCAAAAACTCGGGAGTCCTATGCCACAGATTATTTGCACCCTTAAGGGCCTCAATAAAATTACCCCCAACGGGAAGCATGTCCTGAAGGACATTTACCTTTCGTTTTACGACGACGCCAAAATTGGCATCATTGGTGCCAACGGCTCGGGTAAATCCACGCTTATGCGCATCATGGCGGGCCTCGACAAGGAATTCGGCGGCGAGGCCTTTTGCCGGGAGAACACCACGGTGGGTTACCTGCCGCAGGAACCCGAATTGAATCCCAACAAGACGGTCAAAGAGAACGTCATGGAGGGCATGCAGGCCACGGTGGACTTGCTGAAGGCCTTTGAAGACATCTCCGCAAAATTTGCCGAGGAAATGTCGCCCGAAGAAATGGATAAGCTCATCGCCAAGCAGGGCGAGATTCAGGAAAAAATCGAAGCGGCCGATGCCTGGAATTTGGACACCACGCTCGAGATCGCCATGGACGCCCTTCGTTGCCCTCCGGGCGATTCTTCAGTGAAGAATTTGTCGGGCGGGGAAAAACGCCGCGTAGCTCTGTGTCGTTTGCTCCTCAGCAAGCCGGACATTCTCTTGTTGGACGAACCTACCAACCACCTGGACGCAGAATCCGTGGCGTGGCTCGAGAAGCACTTGCAGGACTACAAGGGTTGCGTGATTGTGGTTACGCACGATCGCTACTTCATGGAGAACGTCACCAAATGGGTGCTGGAGCTCGACGGTGGCAAGGGCATTCCCTGGGAGGCTAACTACTCTTCGTGGCTCGAGCAAAAACAAAAACGTTTGCTCGAAGCCGAAAAGGCCGACAGCAAACGCCAAAAAGTTTTGGCCCGCGAATTGGATTGGGTGCGGCAGTCGCCCAAGGCGCGGCAGGCAAAATCTAAATCGCGCATCACGGCCTACGAAAACCTGCTCAACGATTCGAGCGCGCAAAAAATGGAGGAGCTCGAAATTTTCATTCCCGCGGGTCCCCGCTTGGGCGACGTGGTGATCGAAGCGCAGGGAGTGGCCAAGGGGTACGGCGATCGCTTGCTGTACGAAAATCTGGAATTCAAACTTCCGCGCGGCGGCATTGTGGGGGTTATCGGCGCCAACGGTGCGGGCAAAACCACACTCTTCCGCATGATCACCGGCCAGGAGAAGCCCGACAAAGGCACCTTCACCGTGGGTCAGAGTGTGAAGCTTGGTTACGTAGATCAATCGCGTGAATCGCTCGATCCCAATAAGTCCGTGTTCGATGAAATCACCGGCGGTGCCGAAACAATTCGTTTGGGCAACCGCGAAGTTCCGGGTCGGGGCTACGTGTCGCGTTTTAACTTTGCGGGTTCCGATCAGCAGAAAAAAGTAAGCGAGCTTTCGGGCGGCGAGCGCAATCGTTTACACCTAGCAAAGATGCTCAAAGAGGGCGCGAACGTTTTGCTGCTGGACGAACCTACGAACGACTTGGACGTCAACACGCTTCGCGCACTTGAGGAAGCCCTAGTGAACTTTGGCGGCTGTGCCGTAGTGATTAGTCACGATCGCTGGTTCTTGGATCGTATCGCTACGCACATCCTAGCCTTTGAAGGCGACAGCAACGTGGTGTACTTCGAAGGCAACTACCAAGATTACGAAGCCGATCGCAAACGTCGCATGGGCGCCGATGCTGATCGCCCGCATCGCATTCGTTACAAGAAGCTCATGCACTAGGACACGTTCTAGTAACGGACTTTGTCGCTCTTGCGGTCCCAGGCGTTGAACACCTGCGCGCCTTCTTGCGCCAGAATTTGGTGAATGGGAAATTTACGGGCCGCGAGCGGCTTGCCTAATTCTTCGTAAATAAAAGCATCGTCAAAGCCGGCTGCCGCGGCCGCATCACGACCCGAGGCGTAGTAAATCGCTCGGGGCCGAGCCCAATAGATAGCTCCTAGGCACATGGGGCAGGGTTCGCAGCTGGTGTAGATATCGCAGTCGGTGAGTTGGTAACTACCCAAGTTTTTACAGGCATCGCGAATGGCCATGACTTCGGCGTGCGCCGTGGGATCGTTGTTGGGCGTAACATTGTTACAACCCTGGCCCACGATTTGCCCATTCTTTACGACGAGGGCGCCGAAGGGACCGCCCCGGCCCTGGGCCACGTTCGTTTCGGCCATACGAATGGCCTGACGGAGAAATTTTTCGTGCAACGAATTCTGAGACACAGTCGGCGAGGTTATCAGGCCTGGCTCTAGGAGGAAAGTCATCTGACCCTTACAATGGATGGCATGTGGAAAGCATGGAAGGCCCGCCTCGAGCGAGTTCCCCTGGGAATCGTGGCCGTGGCGGCCGTGGGGGTCTTCTTTGTCCTCTTCGGCTGGGGGCTGAACCATCCTTTTCTGCTCGATGATCTCACTAAAATTGTTGAAAATCCGGACATTCGTTCCCTGGCCAATATTCCGGCGAAGTTAGTGTATCCCTACCATGTTTACCAAGTGCTGCAGCGAAACGACCCCTCGCGACCCCTCGTGTTTTTGCTCTACACGCTGATTTATTCCGTAGTTGGCGTTCGACCCTGGCTCTACCACGCGCTGAATCTTTTTGTGCATGCACTCTCGGTGAGTTTGGTTTTCGGGCTGGCTCGTCATTTTTTGCGTCGCTATGCCGCGGCGGCGGCTGGTTGGGGTGCCCTGATTGTCGCGAGTCTCTATGGATTTTCTCCCCTTCTGCTGGGGACAGTGTTTTACGCCTACGGGCTGAGCGACGTGTTGTCGGGATTTTTGTTGCTGCTTTCGTTGGGGTGTTTGGTGCTCGCGCCCGTTTCGCGGCTTCGGCAGTTTGGTTCCGTGCTCGCCCTGGTAGGTGCTTTGGCCTGTAAACAAAGTGCCGTTGTTTTACCGCTGCTCGTGGTTATTTGGTTCTGGTGCGAGGAGCCCTCGATGTGGAGGCAACGAATCCGGAGTTTGTGGCCCCACGTGTTGGTCGTTGCGGCGTACTTCCTGGTGCGCTTTGCGTATTTCGGTGGACTGGGCGACTTAGAAGGCTACGGCCAAGCTTATCCGGCAGGAGTGTACGCTTGGACGCAGCCGCTCATGGGCTGGAAATATTTAGCCAAGGCCGTTCTTCCTTACAATTTAACTTACGATCATTTCATTTTGGCCCAACACTTTAGCTTTCCCCTTTTGGTGGGGGCCTTCGGAGCTTGGTTGGCGCTCTTGTGGGTCCTGGTGCGCGGCGTGCTCAGGGACCCCCATGCACCGGATACTCGAGTCGCCCTCTTTGCGCTGCTGTGGTTTTGGATTTGCCTAGCGCCGACGAGTTCTCTTTTGCCCACGGTGGATTTGTTTGTTGAGCGTCGAGCCTACCCGGCTCTCCTGGGGGGGCTGCTGGGGCTCGTAGTTATATTGGTGAATCGGGCGTCACGCGGGTTGGAAGTTTTAATGGGGGTGGCGGTCGTCTTTGCTGCACTCAGTTGGCAGCGTCTGGAGTTGCTGGCTTCGCCCGAGGCCCTGTGGGAGCACACGCTGCAAATTTATCCTGGCAGTCAGCGAGCGATGAACAGTTTGGCGAATTTGTATTCCGAACGAGGAGCGCTCGATCGGGCAGAAAGTATTTTTGCTCGATCGCTCGCGCTCTATCCGAACGACTTCGTGGCCCACACCAACTACGGTGCGCTACTGGAGCGTAGTGATAACCCGCACCGAAATTTGGATGGCGCTCTGCGGGAGTTTCAGCTGTCGCAGCAATTGAATCCGGCCGTGGCGGAGAACTACTACAATATTGGACGTATTTTGCAGATGCAGAATCATAACCAGGAAGCGCTCGGTTGGTACCAACAATCGCTCGAGCGCAAACCAGATTTTGTGCCGGCGCTGAACAACATTGCCGCCATCCTCATGAATTCGGGTCAGGCCGAAGCCGCTCGCCCTTACCTTTTGCGTGCCTTGGCCCGGGAACCTGGCTACGAGCCCGCGCGGCGTAATCTCGAGGCGATTGACGCGCGTCAGACCCCCGCAAGGCGCTGATGCGCGTCATGTTGTGGGGGCGGCGATCGCGCTAAGCTGGGCGAATGGGCAAGCTATTCGTATTACTTCTCATTGCGCTGATCCTGAAAATTTCTGATGCCGGTGCGCAAACGCCGTCGACGGTGGCTCCGCCTGCGCTCGAAACTGTCCGGGGGCGGGTTGTAGAAATCACGCGCCTTCCCAGCACCAAAGACTCTACCGGGGGATTCGAAATTCTCCTGAATTCCAAGGCCGGTCCCTACCGCGTGCTCCTGGAACCCAAACTGCAGAAGGGTTTTGCCAAACAGGCCATTGGTCCCGGCGACGAAGTCGTGGTCATTGGACTGACCTTCAGTTTGGGCACGGACAAACGAAACATCCGTGCCCGGGAGATTCAACGGGACGCTAAAGTCCCTTAAATGTAATCGCCGCGCTTGATTTTCTCGACGATGATTTTTTCAACGGCCGTTGGGTCGCGCGGGTTCACCATGAAGTAAGCCTGTTGCTCGCAACGACGCTTGTTCTTGATGAGCCAGTGCAGAACGTCCGTAATGCCCTTGTTCTTTTTGTCCTTGAAGAAGGGATCGTTCTTGATGGCGTCGGCCGCCTTCTTGAGGGCTCGTGCCTCGGAAGAATCATTTTCGCTAACGGCGTAGTCGGCTAGTTCGTATTTTTTAATGTCGTCGGGCAGCACGCCCAAGAAGCGCACGTCGGGAGCCGAGAAGTCGGAGTTCCGAATGAGCGAGGCCGCCGAACCGGCCTTCAGGGTGCGGTAAATGTTTTGGATGGTGTACGCGTCAAGGTCCCCGAAGAAGTACATCGGGGTGCCGAGCTGATCCTGAATCGTTTTGCACCACGAACGAACGGCGTTCGAGGGCACGCCCCCCGCACCGATAATGATGCAGTTGTGGCGTTTGGTGATGCCCATGGTAACCAGCGTGTTGGCCGTACCTTCTGATTCCACGATGAGGCAAAAATCAATCTTGCCCTTCTTGGCCTTCAGCTGAAAGCTCTGGGGTTTGTTCTTGGGTTGGAAGGGCGTAGTGCCCAGAATGCTGAGGTCGATGGTGGCATTCGTGCCGTCGGCCAAATGTTCGGTGACAATTAAGTTCTGCGAGTAGGTTTGGCCGCCGCGATCGTTAGCAAAGCAGTTCAGTTCTTCGCGGTAGCACTCCAGCATTTCGCCGATGAAGTCGATGACCGAGTCGCTTTCGGACTGGTCGGCAAAGTCCAGGGGCTTGAGGTCCTTGTTGTGCTTACATTCGCCTTTCGCCATGTAATACAACTCACGCTTCGTGTTGACGGCGCCGATGTCCAAGTTGCGAAGCAGGATTTCCAAAAAGAAAACTGCGCGGGACATTTTTTGCACCGAGGACACGTTGAGTTCGGTGCTAACTTTTTTATCGCCCGGAGTGAGGTAGCCCAATTTAGAATTATAGAAGGCGTTGTCGAGCGCACATTTGGTGGCTTCCAGCACGGGCCGTTTGGCACGTTCCAAATCCGTAAGAATTTGGACGCAGATTTCGCGGGAGAGTTTGGGAACGTCGCGGTTGTTACCGACTTTAGCGGGGGATCTCATGTTCGTTTATGCCTCGGCGTCTTCGGAAGCCGACTCGGCGTCGTCCTCGTCTTTGGTTTTTTTCTTTTTCTGTTTGGCTTCTAGCGCGGCGTGTTTTTCTTCGGCCAGCGCCAAGTCGTTTTCGGCGCGTTCGGCGTCGCGGCCTAGAATTTTCATGAGACCGTCGCGTGCCTTTTGCAGGCGAGTTTCGGGCGCCTTCACAATGCGGCCAATGCACGAAATAAGAATGGGGCCGAACTGCTCGATGTGGCGAATTTTCTCTTCCAGATCGGCCGCGCGGCGTTCCTTGTTGATGTGGCGCGAGAGGCGCTGACCCGCTTGGATGAGCGCAAGGCGCAATTCATCCACGAGTTCGTCCGAAGCATCGATGGTCTCTTTAGAAGCGTTCTTAAATTTAATGAAGGGCGACACCACGCTGACGGCGATGACGTACGGGCCCTGCGGAATGGAATTCTTAGGCTGCTGCAAACCGTAAGCGCGCCAGTTGACGCTCTCAATGGCGCGCACGATCGCGCAGGCGGCCTTGTCGAATTGCAACGGAACGCGGTTAGCAAAGCGAAGCACCGTGACGGGATCGTCCGCTTCGTTCTGCGATTTAAGCAGACGGGCAATTGCGACTTCCACCACGACAGGTTTGGCGTCGCAGATGCGCGGCTTGCGCGACACGACGCTGAAGAAGTCGAGTTCCCCTAGGCGGTTCACGCTTTGGGAGAGGCCTTCTTCGCCGATGCTCAGCACCGAGCGCGTAGAAGGCGGCATAAGCTCAATGGCCTGGAGGGCCGAGTAGGTCGTGCGCAACGCCGTTTCGTCGAGCGAGGGCAGGGCCTGCGAGAACCAGGCCTTCTTGACGCCCGCTTTGACGAGTTCGGGGAAGGTGGAGTCGCCCACGCGCGAGAAACCTTTTTTGAGGAAGGTCTCGAGCGTAACCTTACCGAAGAGACTCACATGCGAGAGGAACTCGCCCAGTTTCATGGTGTGCGGGTGGGGCGCGACGGCTTCGGGCACGGGAATGAGCGTTTCGGTAACGCGCGGAATGCTGACGGGCGCTTCGTCGTTGATTTTGTAATTCAAAGTGAGGTGCGGGTTCACCAGACTGGTGCCGGTGAGGTACGTCAAAATTCCGCCTTCACCGTTCAGCTGAATTCGGCCGTCGATGTAGAACTCCACGCTGGTGCCATGCGGACGATCCCAATCGATAGTTTCTTTATCCTTCAGCACGCCCTGGTTCTTTTTGATGTCGACTTCTACGAGGGCCGAAACGGCGCTCCGCATGCGCGAAGTTTTAGTAATAACTCGCACGCCCTTGGCGGAGGTAAGCTGCGCCCAGGTGGTGGCGGCCGAAATACCGATGCCCTGCTGACCGCGCGAACAGCGTCCCCGGCCGAATTTACTAGAAGCCAAATACTCCCCGTAAACGCGGGGCAAATCCTCGACTTCGATGCCGGGACCGTTGTCGGTCACCACAATTCGCACCAAATCCGTGTTTTTTTGCGTCCCGGAGCCCGCTTTTTCGATCAAAACGTTCACCGAGGGCAGGATTTCGTTCTCTTCGCAGGCGTCCAGCGAGTTATCCACGGCCTCTTTGAGGGTGGTTAAAACGGCCTTCGTAGCCGACGAAAAGCCTACTTGTTGTAGATTTTTCGAGAAATATTCAGCAGTTGAGCTTGATGTAATCTTTGAACTCACGGTCCCCCTATTATCCTTAGATTCCGTTAGCTTGCAATTGACCCGTCCTGACGCGATGGGTTAAGTTCCCGCAAATGCTTTCGCGCACGCTCCGGGTGAACGAAATTTTCAACAGTATTCAGGGCGAGTCGACCCATGCAGGTCGTCCGTGTGCCTTCGTGCGCCTGATGGGCTGTCCCTTGCGTTGCACCTACTGCGATACGGCTTACGCCTTCCATGAGGGCGTTACGAAAAGTTTCGATGAAGTTTTTGCCGTGCTCAAAGAGTACGGCACGCCGCTTGTGGAGCTCACGGGTGGCGAACCGCTGGCGCAGCCCAATGCGATTCCCTTCATGCAGGAAGCGATTGATCGTGGTTACGAGATGCTCATCGAAACGAGCGGGGCCTTTCCGATTGCGAATGTTCCGCCCGCAGTAAAAATCATTCTCGATATCAAAACGCCCGGTTCCAACGAGTCGCACCGCAATCACTGGGACAACATGGGTCACCTAAAGCCCGGTTTGGACGAAGTAAAATTCGTCATTACCAGCCAGGAAGATTTTGATTTTGCCGTGGCCACGGTACGGCACCACAAACTTCACGAGCGTGTCACCGTGCTCGTATCTCCTTCCCATGGTCAGGTGGCGCCGCGCGATTTGGCGCAGTGGGTGATCGATTCCAAACTCCCGCTCCGCATGCAGCTCCAAATGCACAAGTATATTTGGGGCGCCGAAACGAGGGGTGTGTAGTGAGCGGCGTTTTTCGGGCCGGCATGTCGGCGCGCTTTCACTTCGAAGCGGCGCATTTTCAACCCACGGGTTATTCTGAAGGTCATCCGAACCGCCGGATGCATGGTCACTCGTACGAAGTGGAAGTCATCGTGCGCGGACCCGTCGATCCGAAGAGCGGTTTTGTGATGGATCACGGCGATTTGCTCGCCAAGTTGCAGCCCGTCGAGGCGATGCTGGACCACTACTGCCTCAATGATATTCCGGGTCTGGAAAGTCCCACGGGCGAAGTGATTGCGCGGTGGATCTGGCGCCAATTGAAACCCGGGCTGCCCTTGCTCTCGGAAATCATCGTGTCCCGCCCGCTCGCGGGCATTCGAGTTTACTATTCGGGTGAAGGGGAACCGGCATGAAACCGCAGCAGGCTTCTGCGCTAGTTATTTTATCCGGCGGTCAGGACTCCGTGACCTGTTTGTACTGGGCATTGGGTACCTTCCGCGATGTGCGCGCAATTAGTTTCGATTACGGCCAGCGACACAAGGTGGAGCTTGAGGGCGCCGCCGCCCTTTGCCGCGAAGAAGAAGTGCCGCACGAAATTATTCAGATCGATGCGATGAACCAAATTGCTCCCTCGGCCCTCACCGATGCCAAGATTGCCGTGAAGACGGACGGTGGGCTGCATAACTTGCCCTCGACTTTTGTGCCGGGTCGCAACGCGCTCTTTTTAACTCTTTCGGCGGCCTACGCGGTGTCGCGGGGAATTAGGGATCTGGTGATCGGTGCCTGCGAAACCGATTACTCGGGCTATCCCGACTGCCGGGAAGAGTTTTTGGCTTCCATGGAGCAATCGCTGAGCCTCGGCATGGGAGCGGAGATCAGCATCCATCGTCCGCTCATGTATTCCACGAAGGCCGAAATTTTTGCCCTCGCCGATCGCTTGGGTCGTTTGCAAACCATCGTGCAGCGCACGCACACTTGTTACGAAGGCGTGCGCACCTCGCTGCATCCGTGGGGTTATGGCTGTGGGGAGTGTCCGGCCTGCGTGCTGCGCAAGCGGGGTTTTGAAGAATTTAAGGAGAACTTACATGGCCGTAGCTGAAGGCAAACGCATCCCCTTCGAGTCCGAAGATAAAATCGACGCCGCCGTGCTGGAGTCTTTTCCGTACGAGGGGCCTCGTCAGCGCATCACCTGCACTACGAACGAATTTTCGGCCGTGTGTCCGTACTCGGGTTTGCCGGACATTGCGACGATTGTGGTGGATTACATTCCCGCGCAGAAATGCATCGAGCTTAAGTCGCTCAAATATTATTTTTTGAGCTACCGCAACGTAGGGATCTATCAGGAACCCGCAACCTCGCGCATCTATACGGATCTTTTTCGCGCGCTAGAGCCGGCGGAGCTGAATATCACTGTGACTTACCAAACGCGCGGCGGTATCGATACGACCACGCGTATTTCGAGTGCGGATCAAAAGCGTTGAGTTGGACTGATCAACTCGCCGAACGCGATTATGCGATTCTAGAAAATTTTTTACCGCTCGATGTGTGTCGTGCGCTTGCTCTGACCGAGCGTGAAGCCTGGGCACGGAATGAGTACCGGCAGGCTCGGGTGGGAGGAGTAGCTCCAGCTCGTCACGAAGAGGAGCGCAGTGACTGGTTGCGGTGGGTAGACGCGCAGTCGAGTGGGCCCCATGCCGAGTTCTTTTCGGCCCTAGCCGCAGTTCGCCGGGCCCTGACTGCAGAGTTTTTTTTGGCTCTGGAGACCGAAGAAATTCAGGCCACGGTTTACGAGCCCGGGGCTTTTTATCGGCGCCACCTGGATGTGTTTCGGGATAAGCCATCGCGGCGAGCGATCACGTGCCTGTATTATCTGAACCAGGACTGGCACGAGTCGCAGGGCGGGGCCGTGCGACTGGTATTGCCGGAGGCCCCCGCAGTAGATATTTATCCGGTAGAAAATCGCCTCGTGCTGTTTCGGGCCGATCGGGTGCCCCATGAAGTTTTGCCGCCGGTGGATCGGCTGCGCTTTGCCCTTAGCGGCTGGTTGCTAACGCGCAGCTAGGGCCGGACGTAAAAGATCCTTGTGTCGGCCCGGGGGGGCGTTTATCTCCTCGGCATGCCGCAGAAAGCCATTCAAGAGAACATGAAGCTGATTCTAAAGCTCATGGGGGAAGACCCTGAGCGCGAGGGACTCCTCAAAACTCCCGAGCGCTACGCCAAGGCCATGGACTTTTTGACCTCGGGCTACAAGCAGGACCCCGTGCAGGTCATCAACGGCGCTATTTTTCACGAAAACTATGACGAGATGATCCTTGTGAAGGACATCGAAATTTATTCGCTCTGTGAGCACCATCTTTTGCCCTTCTTCGGCAAGGTACACATTGCCTACATTCCGAACGGAAAAATTGTGGGGCTCAGCAAACTCGCCCGCATGGCCGAGATTTTTGCGCGTCGTTTGCAGGTGCAAGAGCGGATGACGGACCAGATTGCGCGCACCATTCAGGATTACCTGGAGCCGCGGGGCGTGGCGGTCGTGGTGGAGGCGCAGCACATGTGCATGATCATGCGTGGTGTGCAAAAGCAAAATTCCACAATGGTGACTTCGTCCATGCTGGGTGAATTCCGCGACAATCAGAACACGCGTTCGGAGTTTTTAAAGCTGATTGGTCGTTAGATGGTCGGCTTGGCCGGAGCCTGAGCGTTGTCGGTCATCAGAAAAGTAAGTGTGCCGTCGATCAGTTTTTTGTTGTGACGGCGCATGTGCGCCTCGGAATGTTGTTCATTAATGCCGTTGAGGATATCCAGCAGGCTCTTTTTCTCGCCACGTAAATCGCTGGCCTTCAGGTTTTCGAAAATATCCACGGCAAGTGAGAGCACGCGGGCGATGGGGAAGAGCGCTTCGGTGCGAATGCCGCGCGGAAAGCCCTTGCCGTTGTAAAGCTCGTGGTGCGTCAGGATAAGCTGCATCGTGACGTCCGAGAACGACTTTAGTTTTTGCTCGGCAAGCTGATACGAGCGCATCGGGTGGAAGAGAATTTCCTTGAGCACGTCTTTCGGGAGTGCGTCGCGGTTCACGTAGTAGGTGTTGATTTGCTCGTCCGAAAAGTCCACGAGCGAAATGTCCATGACGAGGGTGGCATAGGAAAGCTCGCGGTAGGATTTGCGCGAGTCGAAACCATTGGCGAAGGCGCAGAGGATGGCGATGGTCGAAATAGCTGCGGAATCGGACATGAGCGAGAGGTATTTGGATTGTTTCTTGAGATGTTCGCTAAGGCTCTTGATGTCGGGAGCGATGAAGTTCACTAGTTTGTCCGACATGCCTTCGAAACGCTTTACGGCTACGCCCGGATCGGCGGCGTCGCCGATGATGTATTTGTAAACGTCTTTGATTTCCTGTTTGAGCGAGTTTCCGAGGATTTCGGGATTGAAATCTGTTGCTTCCTCGATGGTGCGAGTTTCAACTTTGGGCGCGGCGGTATCCACCAAGGGTTGGTCGCTTTCCAGTTTGTAGAAGTCGGGTTCCGTATGGTGTTTGATGGCTTCGAGTTTTTGGGCGTCGATTTCGTCGCCGGCCAAGACGTAGCGAACATACTTCTGCGCGGTGGGCAGATGCACATAGAGATCTATGCGCGAACGCCCGTTGTCATCCTTCGGGATATCTTGCAGAGAAACGCGCAGGAATTTGGTTTCCACTAAGCATTATTCTACGATGCTTAGTTCGTGAACGTTAGAGGTCAATTTTCCGACCGTGGATTTTCTCTATCGCCGCCACGGCGCCCAGGGCGCAGGCTAATAAACTTTGTCCGGGAAAAGCCGTGTCGCCCAGTTGCAGTAGGCGCGGATGGCCCGTGCGTTGGGAGGGCGAGTTAAACCCCGTAAATTCTTGCGACAGAGGAATTCCGCCTACATTGCCTTCGCGTCGTTGGGTGTAGCGTGCGTAGGTGAGTGGGGTGGCGTAGTCGGCCATCAGAATTTTGACTCGGGGGTAGATCGTCTCGAAATGTTCACGAAGGGGTATTCCGGCTCGTGTTTTTTGTTCGATGTAATCCGGATCGCTCCGGTACTGGGTTTGGAATTTGGGCCAGGATTCGAGGTGCGTATGGGTGCTAAGGGTGACGGTGCGCACGCCTTGGGGAGCGCGAGTGGAGTCGTTCCGCGCGCTGAAGGACATGTAGACTTCTCCACCGTCGAGCGATTCGTGCGGTCGGGCAGCCAGGGAGGAGTGCGTATAAAAAACTTCGGCAGGAAAATCGGGTGAGTCTTCGACGGCCAGGTAGCCCATGGACGCGCTCCAAAGTTTATCGCGTAGTAGCGGCCAGGGGCGGTCATGAGTCAGCACGGGAAAGTCGGCCAAGGCGCGTGTGTTCATGCGGGGGGCGCTTGAGAGCACAGCGTCGAAAGGGCCCACTTGCCCCTGTGCGGTGGTCAGGGAGAGTCGTCCATCGCTTTCTTCGTGAATACTCAATACGGGTGTGCGCATGGCCACGCGGGCGAGAGGGTTGGATTCAAGCTTTTTGAGTAGGGGCTCAAAGAGGGCCTTCATTCCGCCTTCCGTACTCCCTGCCCCCAGCGGGTAGTAAAAGAGGGCCATGGCCGCCCACAGCGGACTGGCCTGGTCTGCATGGCACTGCAGCGTGATGAGCAGGTTCATGTCGATCCATTCGCGTAGCTCGGCGCTTATCCCCGCCCGATCGAGTTGCGCCCCCAAGCTGTCGACCGTGCCGCTTAGGAAGGCTGGCAATAGTGGAAGCAGAGAGGTGACCAAGCCCAGATTCAGGCGCAGATCTTGCCAATTCTGAAGTGGAAGATGTGGAATTTTTTGCATGGCTTGCATGAGCCGTTCCGCCTGGAGGGCCATGCTTCCAAAATGCCTATGAATGAACTTTGCGTCCTGTGGAAATTCGCGTGCGAGACCTTCAATCCACGTCGCGGATGAAGTGGTGCTTAGCGAGAAGGAACGTCCGCGAATTTGGTAGTGCATTTGTTGGAGTGGATGAAAGGGCGGTGGCACTACGTCGATGGCGTTCAGAAGGCGACGCAGGAAGGCGCCTTCACGGAGATCGGGCATTACGGTGGCGCCGGCGTCGAAAAGCACGGGCGTGCCGTCAGGCAGTTTACGGCGGAAAAACGAGGCACTCCCCCCGGGTTTGGAATGCGATTCGAAAAGGGCCACACGGTAGCCCAGTTTGATGGCCACGTGTGCGGCGAAGAGTCCGGCGGGGCCGGCACCGATGACGGCCAGAGTTTTAGGGTTCTGCGAATTCACATTGCCAAGCATAGAGCGACTGACCTTAAACTGCGAGCCTTCTATGACTGCAAATGTGCTCCTCTGGTTTCGTCAGGATCTGCGGCTCGACGATCAACCCGCATTAGTCGCGGCATTGGCTGCGGCCCGGTCAGCGGGAGGCGGCGTGGTGCCGGTTTTCATTTGGTCCCCTAAGGAAGAAGTTCCTTGGGCTCCGGGCGGGGCCTCGCAATGGTGGCTGGCGCAGTCATTGCGCCGGCTGCAATCGAGTTTGGCGGCGCACGGGTCGCAGTTGATTCTGCGCACGGGCGATGCGGAATCGACGTTGTTAGAACTGGTGCGCGAAACGAAGTCTACGGCGGTTTTTTGGAATCGGCGCTACGAACCGGCCCTCATTGCTCGGGACACCAAGGTCAAGGCCCGTCTCGAGGCCGAGGGCGTGAGGGTGCAAAGCTTTAATGGCAGTTTGCTGCGCGAGCCTTGGGAGCTGAAAACCAAAACGGGTGGACCCTATCAAGTTTATACGCCCTTCTGGCGTGCGTTAGTGAATTTGGGCGATCCGCCCGAGCCGCAAAAGGCACCTACACAATGGGCGTTGCCATCGAGCTGGCCAAAATCCGAAAAACTAGAGAGCTGGGGCCTGGAGCCGCGCATTCCGTGGGATCAAGGTATGCGGGCTCAGTGGACACCCGGCGAAGAGAGCGCGCGTAAATTGCTCCAAACCTTTGCGCGCAAAGCCGTGCACGAATATCAGCGGGGGCGTGATGTTCCCGCCCAAGATGGGACTTCGCGTTTGTCGCCGTATTTGCACTTTGGCGAAATTAGTCCTCGGCGTATATGGCACACCGTTTCGCGTGATTTTGAAGGGGATCCGGGCTCCTTGACCTACCTCAAGGAGATTGTCTGGCGCGAGTTTGCGTATCATTTGCTGTTTCATTTTCCGCACACGGACCGCCAACCCCTGCGCGAGCAGTTTGCTAAGTTCCCTTGGCGTGCCGTGCGCAATGCGGAAACGCGCGCTTGGCTCCGTGCCTGGCAGCGTGGTCAGACGGGCTATCCTCTCGTCGACGCAGGCATGCGGCAGTTGTGGCACTGGGGTTGGATGCACAATCGTGTGCGCATGGTGGTGGCCTCGTTCCTGGTGAAACATTTGCAGATTTCGTGGCAGGAAGGCGCCGCTTGGTTTTGGGACACGCTGGTGGATGCCGATTTAGCGAGCAACACGCTGGGGTGGCAGTGGACGGCGGGCTGCGGGGCCGATGCTGCACCTTACTTCAGAGTTTTTAACCCCATTTTGCAGGGGGAAAAATTTGATCCCGAGGGCGAATACATTCGGACTTGGATTCCCGAACTGGGCAAAGTTCCAGCAAAGTGGATTCATCGGCCATGGGAGGCGCCCGATGAAATTTTAGTGCGGGCAGGGGTAGAGCTTGGCCGAAGCTATCCCCGGCCGATCGTTAATCACTCCGAGGCGCGCAACGAAGCCCTGGCTGCTTACAAGCGCATGGGCAAGTAGTTTGGCTGGGGCGCCTACTGTTTGGTGTAGTAATTGGCCGACAACGAAATGGGGCGGAGCGCTACGGTGCTGCCGTTGTAGGTGCTCGAAACATCCCCAAGGTAGAGTTTGCTGCTAGAAATTTGGAAGATTTGGTAGGTCGTGCTGTTCACTGTGGTTCCCGAAGTCCAAGTGATATCAAGGTTGTAGGCATCCGTAACGGTTGTGGAGCTGGTGGAAACAAAAGTTCCCGAGCTGTTCGTGGAGACCGTTCCTGCTCCCGAGCAATCGCCCGAAGAGTACGATGTGATCGTGTAGCCCACAGTCGTGCCGCTAAAGGTGTAGATGTATTTTGCCGACTGCGTCGAAGAACTGTAGAGGCAGAGTGCCCAGGTGCCGGTGGGGTCGGAAGACGAAGACGAACCGCAACCACCGAGGAAAGCTAGGGAAACAAGGGAAGCCAAAACAAATGTTTTCATAGTCTCAGCGTAACTCGGGTATTCAGAAAAAGAAAATCACATTTCTTACATACTTAATTCCACTTAAGCCAGAATGCTGGCGCAGGGAAAAGGGCCAAGCAGTTCTACCCTAGATCTAAGGGGGAACTATTCATGCAATCGAGAACGCCGAACAAGCTATTCATACTTTTGGGGACGAGTCTGGTGATGGGCAGCACCAGCGCCTGGGCCGTTGTAGATGGCGCGCATCACGCGCGAGTGGAAAGCGTGCCGGGAGAATACATCGTTAAGACTCGTCACCTCACGGGCTTTGCGGCGCAGTCTCTGGACCGTTCGCTCTCGGCCCGAGGCTTGCGGGTGGTGGAAACTTTGAGTGCGCAGCGCGATATCTACCTGGTGCGCGCCGATAAAAGTCGGGCCGG
The DNA here is from genome assembly GCA_018266335.1 of Bdellovibrionales bacterium. Next base: position 8,728 of record JAFEAR010000173.1, on the reverse strand, counting down.
AGTACGCGCCATGGATGTAAGTTCACTCCTGCGCGAAATGTCCGAGGTCGAAATTATGGAGCCGAACTTCATCTACCACGCGGCGATGGGGTCTAAAAAACCTACTCCGGCTCCCACGCCGGATCCGACCCCGGCACCCGCGCCGGGGAGCGCGGTGCCGAACGATTCGCTCTTTAGTTCGCTGTGGGGCATGTACAACAGTGGGCAAAAGGATAGTGCCGGAAAAACGGGCGTGGGCGGCGCCGATATTAGTGCCACCAAAGCTTGGACCATCAGCAAGGGCTCGCGCAACGTAGTGGTAGCCGTGGTGGATACCGGATTTGATTACACGCACCCCGACTTGAAGGACAATGCGTGGAGTAAGGCGGGGCAGCCGACCGTACACGGTTACAATGCGATCACGGACAAACTGGATCCCATGGACGATAACCTGCACGGCACGCACTGCTCGGGCACGATTGGCGCCGTGGGCGATAACGGCGCGGGAGTGGCAGGTGTGAACTGGAACGTGAGCATTATGGGTGTGAAGTTCCTTGATAAGAACGGGTCTGGTACCACGGCGGATGCCATTAAGGCGATCGACTGGGCGCGCGAGAATGGGGCGCAAGTGATCAGCGCGAGCTGGGGTGGCGGTGGATCCTCGGACGCGCTCGAGGAATCTATTGCGCGGGCCACGGAGGCCGGCATTGTTTTTGTCGCAGCGGCGGGCAACGATAGTGGCGACAACGATTCTTCGGCCGATTATCCCGCGAACTACCCGGGTGTGGTGGCGGTGGCTTCTTCGAACAATCGCGATCAGATGTCGGACTTCTCAAACTACGGTGCAAAAACGGTGGACCTCATGGCGCCGGGCGAGAACATTCTCTCCACGGTACCGGGCAACAAGTACAAGACGCTGAGCGGAACCTCTATGGCGACCCCGCACGTATCGGGGGCCGTGGCCCTTGCTCTGTCGGTGAATCCGTCGCTCACTCCCGCACAGGTTAAGCAGGCGCTGCGCGATTCGGTGGACAAAGTTGCTGCGGCCAACGGCAAAACGGTCTCGGGCGGTCGATTGAATGTCAATCGCCTCCTCGAGACCGTGGCTAAGTGATTTAGACCGCGCTCTTATAACTTAGGTCGTTAAAGTGTTGGGCCGCCCCGGCTCAACACTTTGGCGTCGAGTGTGGCCGAGAAGCGCTCCATGTTTTTGCGGAAGCGATCGGCCAGACCCGTCACCGGAGTTCCCGAAGGCACTTCCAGGAATTTTGCATCTACTCCGGTGCACTTGCTGGGTACTTCGAATCCAAACACGGGGTGTTTGGTGGCAGATTCTTTTTCTAGGGCTCCCGATTGAATGGCGGTCAAAAGTTTGCGGCTGACGTCGATGGGGAAGCGCTTGCCGGTGCCGTAGCCTCCGCCCGTCCAGCCCGTGTTCAGGAGCCAAATGCTGGCGCGATGTTTCTGCGCAAATTGGCTCAGGAGGCGAGCGTACACGGAGGCGTGCCGAGGCATGAAGGGCGATCCGAAACAGTGGCTAAAGGCGGCCTGAGGTTCTTTGATGCCGATTTCCGTGCCGGCCACTTTGGCGGTGTAACCCGAAATAAAATGGTACTCCGCTTGCTCGGGCGAAAGACGAGCGACGGCGGGCATGGCGCCGAAAGCATCGGAGGTTAGAAACACGATGGTGCGCGGAGCTTCGGCTTCGCGGTCCTGCGCAAAAACTTTGCGGAGGGCGGTGAGGGGGTAAGAGCCACGAGTGTTCTCGGTGCGCGTGCGATTCGTGAAATCCACCGTGCGTGTATCCGCATCCATAACGACGTTCTCCATGATGGAGCCGAAACGGTTCACGGCCGACCAAATCTCGGGTTCGTTGGCGGCTTTGAGGTCGATGAGTTTGGCGTAGCAACCGCCTTCGAGGTTCGAAAGGCCCGTGGGGGACCAAACAATTTCGTCGTCGCCAATGAGGTAGCGGTCGGCGCTTGCCGATAGAGTGGTTTTTCCGGTGCCCGACAGTCCAAAGAGCACGCAGGAGTTCGAGCCGTCCTCTAGGCAGTTGGCCGACGAGTGCATGGACAGGATGCCGTGTTCCGGCAGCGCGTAGTTGCAGAGGGTAAAGGCGCTCTTTTTGATTTCGCCCGCATAGGCCGTGCCCACGATGCCCACTTTTAATTCCGTGGGATCGAGCAGAATGAGCGTGTCGGTGGTGTGCTTTAGTCCCAGGCTCGAAACGGTGCTGCTGGGATCGTGGTAAATGCGAATGACGGCATTCTGGGGCACGGCTTTGAGCAGGCTAGCCACGGGCTTGGTGCGGAACATGTTCGCGGCGAAAGCAATGTGCCACGGAGAAGTGGAGTGCACTTCGATCGGAAAGGCGCCCACGTAACCTTTGTAGGTGTAGGTGGTGCCTTGGCTTAGTTTGCTCTGTAATTTACCGAAGAAATCTTTTGCCAACTCCTCACCGAGCGGCATGTTGACGGTGCCCCAGTCGATGGTTTTTTCCAGAGAGGGGTGTTGCACCACAAAGCGTTCCTTGGTGGCGCGGCCGGTGTATTTGCCGGTCTCGACGACGAGCGCCCCCTCGCTGCTGAACTGCGCTAAATTTTTACGGACGCTGTCTTCGATGAGTTTGATTTTTTGCATGGTGAAATCCTCTGGTGATGGTTACGGGGCCCAGCGGTGATACGCCGGATGCCCTTCCTTGACGGCCACGAAAGTCCCTCGGCACGTGGCACAAATTTTTCCGTTTGAGTGGAGCTCGGCTTCGATGACGGCGCGATCGGCAGCGCTGGAGACAACGCGGGCGACAAGCTTGAGGGGCGTGTGACTGGGGGTGGGGCGCAATAATTTAACGCTGTATTCAGCGGTGACGGTGCAAGGTGGTTGATCCAGACCGCTTTGGCGCTGCAGATGCCAAGCGGCCGTCCAATTGGAATGGCAATCGAGCAGCGTGCCCACGATGCCGCCGCTCAACATGCCCGGAAAAGCTTCGTGGTGGGGGGAGGGAGTCCAGTTGGCGACGATTTCTTCACCTTGGACAAAACTTTGGATGCGCAGGCCCAAGGAGTTCGCAGGGCCACAGCCAAAGCAGATGCTTCGGGGGGCGAACTGTTCCTGGAGCGAGCGCAGCGTCGACATGTCATTTCATGAAGTAGCATGCGGGGATGGACTCTTTCAAACCTGGCGGCCTCGTGGTGAAATGCGCTCATGGCAAAAGAAGCAGAGATTTCATCGGTTCTCGTTGAAAAACGTAAGTTTAAGCCCCGGGCGGAGTTTAGCGCCCAGGCGCACATTAAGTCCGAGCGGGAGCTGACGAAGCTGCGGCGAGAAGCCGAAAAGAATCCGGTCAAATTCTGGGAGAAACAGGCGCGGGCTCTGGACTGGTTCTCGCCCTGGAAGAAGGCCCTCGAATGGAAACATCCCTTTGCCCGCTGGTTTGTGGGCGGAAAAATTAACGTGGCCCACAATTGTCTCGATCGTCACCTAGCGAGTTCGCGGCGCAATAAAGCGGCTCTCATTTGGGAAGGTGAACCGGGCGAAGTGCGCACCTACACCTACCAGCAGCTCCATTCCGAGGTGGCGCGATTTGCGAACGGACTTAAGTCGCTCGGAGTGAAGAAGGGCGATGTGGTGGGCATTTACATGGGCATGGTGCCCGAAGCGGCCATTGCCATGTTGGCGTGTGCGCGCATCGGTGCCACGCACAACATCGTGTTCGGGGGCTTTTCGTCGGACGCGCTTCGCGATCGTTTGCGCGATTCGCAGGCGGTGTGTTTGATCACTCAGGATATTTCTTACCGGCGCGGCCTGCCGGTGAAGTTAAAGGAAGCGGCCGACGTTGCGCTGCGCGAAGTGCCCAGCGTCAAGCACGCCGTAGTCTTTAAGCGGGGCACCGGTGCCGTGGCCATGACGATGGGCCGCGATGTGGACTGGGCAAGTTTGGTGGCGAGTCAGTCGCCCGATTGTCCGGCCGAAAAACTCGACGCCGAACATCCGCTGTTTATTTTGTACACGAGTGGCTCGACCGGAAAGCCCAAGGGCATCCTTCACACCACGGGCGGGTACCTGACGCAGGCCACTTACACGGCCAAAATTGTGTTCGATCTGAAGGACGAGGATATTTATTTTTGCTCCGCCGACATCGGCTGGGTTACGGGGCATAGCTACATTGTGTACGGTCCGCTCGCCAACGGCGCTACGGTGTTGATGTACGAGGGGGCGCCGAACTTTCCGGGGCCCGATCGTTTTTGGGACATCATTGCGCGCCATCGCGCCACGATTTTTTACACCGCGCCCACGGCAATTCGCTCCTTCATTAAGGGCGGCGATGAACACGTGTGCAAGCACGACTTATCTTCGCTCCGCCTGCTGGGCAGCGTGGGCGAGCCCATCAATCCCGAAGCCTGGATGTGGTACCACAAGGTGGTGGGCGGCGGACGCTGCCCCATTGTGGACACTTGGTGGCAAACTGAAACCGGTGCGGCCATGATTAGTCCCGTGCCCGGCGCAACGGTGACCAAGCCCGGTACGGCCACGCAGCCGCTCCCCGGAATTTTGGCCGATGTCGTGCGCAAAGACGGCACGCCCTGCAAGGCGAACGAAGGCGGCTTGCTCGTTATTAAACATCCTTGGCCCAGCATGCTGCGCACGGTGTACGGCGATAACGAGCGCTACCAAAAAACTTATTGGAGTGAGTTTCCGCCGACCAAAGCGAGCAAGGGTAAAAAGGCAATGCCCGGTTACTACTTTGCCGGCGATGGGGCGCGCCGCGATGCCGATGGATGTTTTTGGATTATGGGCCGCGTGGATGACGTGGTGAACGTGGCTGGGCATCGCTTGGGCACCGCCGAAGTTGAAAGTGCGTTAGTGGCGCACAAATCTGTAGCGGAAGCCGCAGTGGTGGCGCGGCCGGACGATTTGAAGGGCAGTGCGCTAGTGGCCTTCGTGACCCTCAAAGCCGAGGTGGCCAAGGGAACGCCCGCGGAACTCGAAAAACTAAAAGAAGATTTGCGCGCGTGGGTGGGTAAGGAAATTGGCCCCATCGCTAAGCCCGATGAAGTTCGGTTCAGCGAGGCGCTGCCGAAAACTCGGAGCGGAAAAATCATGCGTCGCTTGCTGCGCGAAATTGCCGCCGGGGCCAAAGTGACCGGCGATACGACGACGCTCGAAGATTTTTCGGTGCTCGAAAAATTGCGCAGCGACGAAGACTGATTATTGTTGCGCCGCCGGACTGGGGCCCGGGCCTTCGCTGACGCGGGGGGGAAGTTGCTTTTGGACCCGAATCACCACTCGCCGATTGGCGGCCTGGTTGGCCGGAATGGCTTCGCCATTGGCGTCGTGATTCGGCGCTACGGGTTCGGTGTCGGCGAGCCCCTGCGGGCGTAAATCTTTGCGCGGAAGTCCTTTGGCCTCGAGGAGGCGCACCACGCTTCCGGCGCGCATGGAACTCAGCTCCCAGTTGCTAGGAAAGTCGTGCGATGAAATCGGAATGTCGTCCGTGTGGCCTTCGACCACGATGCGAAAGCCCTGCGCTTCGCGCGCGAGTACGTCGCCAATTTTTTCCATGAGCACCGCGGCCTCGGGTTTGAGGCCCGCAGAACCCGAATCAAAGAAGAGCGTGCCCTTGGACACGAGCATCACGCCTTCGTCGGTTTGGGTGACGCTAACTTCTTTGTCTAGCAAGGCTTCCGCGAGGGTGCGCTGAATGCTGTTCGTAAGTTGTTCGAAGGGCTTGGTGTACTTGCCCCCCATGGCCGCCGAAGTTTCGCGCTTCATGGCTTCCATTTTGGCGGCGTCCGGAACCGAGAAGGCGGAGAGCATCACGAAGAAGCCAAAGAGCAGCGTCATCATGTCGGCATAGGAAACGAGCCAGTTGCCTTCGCCGTCGTCCTGCACGTGGTACACGGTGCGAATGCGCACGCGGTCTTTTTTGGGTGTAACCAGCGGGACCAGTTTAAGCGGGCTGGCGGAGGCCTTGGGGCCCTTGCCGAAGACGGGAGGTTTGGGCAGGGGGCGCGCCATAGTTAGGCCGCCGATTTCTTCATCTTGTTGCGCTCGCTCGGCGACAAGTAACTCTTCAGGTGTTCTTCGACGAGCAGCGGATGTTTACGTTCCATGAGGAGGCGCACGCCATCGATCACGATGCGGCGACGAATGAGGTCGGTTTCTGAGGATTGAATCAGGTTCTCGGCGACGGGAATGATGACCACGTTGGCTAGGATCAACCCGTAGAAGGTGGCCACGAGGGCGATGGACATGGAGGGGCCAATGCGTTCGAAGGCATTGGGCGTGCCGAGACTCTGCAGGAGCGAGATCATGCCGAGCGTGGTGCCCACCAGACCGAAGGCCGGCGGAAATTTGCCGATGATTTTGTACGTATTGCCTTCGCGGCGGTAGCGTTCGTTCTGGAGTTCGACGCGTTTTTCGAGAACTTCGGTGAGTTCTTCGTCGTTGAGGCCGCCGTCCTTGATGAGGTTCAGAGATTCTTGCAGGAAGGGGTTGGTGACGCGAATGTCCATGGACTCGAGGGACGCCCCGTCGTTGAGGGCCTGGGAAAGCGAAACGATTTCGTTGATGGTGTCGTGCGTGGCTTGTTCCGTGCGGCCCAACATGGTGCGAATATAAATGCGAATGAGAGTAACGAAATGCTTGATCGGAAAGCAAATGAGCGAGGCGGCCAGAGTGCCACCCACCACGATCACGGCGGCGTGCGGGTTGAAGAAGATATGGCTGCTCGGAATGCCGTAGCTAACCGCAAAATACAGCACGGCCACGCTGATCAAAAAACCAATGGGCGCCGAGAAATTCATACCTTAGGCTAATCGGGTTTAGTGGATCCCAACTTGAGCCATTTGACATGACTGCACTATAGCCAAAAAAATGGCGGACTCTGCACAATCTACTTAGGTGTCCTCACCAGGCGGAAACCGATGCTGTAGCTGCGAAGACCCGGCGAGTTTCTGCCACGCCGGGCGGAACGCAGGTACTGGGGGCTGCTGCTCCAACTGCCACCACGAAAAACACGGTGCGAGCCAGTAGGAGGTCCCGTAGGATCAGTAACAGCTCCTGCCGGATAGTTACCGTACCAATCCTGAGTCCACTCCCACACGTTTCCGTGCATATCGTAAAGGCCTCTTGGATTGGGCTTAAGCTCTGCAACATCGTGTGTCTGGTTGCCCGCGTTTTGGTAGTCCCATGCGTACTCGCCAATCTGTGCCGGGCTATCGCCAAACGAATACGCCGTGGTCGTACCCGCGCGTGCCGCATATTCCCACTCCGCTTCAGTCGGAAGGCGATATGAATGGTGCGGATCAAGCTCGTTTAGCTTTGCGATATACTTTTGCACATCGTCCCACGAAACCTGCTCCACGGGCCGGTTGGGGTTCATTTGAGTGTAGCCAGTCGAAGCGTCCATTGGCGTCTTAGGCTTGAAGTACGATGGGTTCTCTTTCATCACCATTGCCCACTGAAGCTGGGTCACAGGGGTCGACTGCATTTCGAATGGTTTTGTTAGCGTTACGTCCCGCAAAGTTTCGTCTGTGTTACGTCCTGCCTCAGTAGCAGGACTCCCCAACTTCACCTGCTTGCCGCCCTCAGGGAATACGTGCGCGCGGTACTCGAACGCTTCAATCTTAGCATTTGCAAAAAGCTTTTCGCGCATCACAGGGCTCTCAGCCGTCAGACGTTCAAAGACTCCAAGATTGGTTTCGCGGTCAATGCCGCGAGTAACCCCCGCAAGCTGCTCAGGCGGCACGGCCGCGCGATACTCCTCATAAAGATGCTCGTTCTTGCTGCTAAAGTTCGAGAGTAAGAAATCGGACTTTAACTCCGCAGGCACTTCGTTTGAGGCCATCCAAGCTTTAGCCGCTTGATGGAAATCTGCATATCCGCCCTTTGTCTGAAAGGCTTGTATATTCTCAAAGGCCCGCAGTACCGGAAACTTGGCAAAGGCCGGATCGCTTGCCTTTGCAATAAGCCGCTGACCGAAGTCACGAACAGCCGCATTCTCTGCATGTAGCGACTGCGAAAGCGCCCGACCTAACTCAGAACCTGAATGCACCGAGGCCGCGTAGGTGTTTAGGAGTTCATCGCGTAAACTTTTCTCTAAACTCGTGCCGCTGGCTAGCTTCTGAGTTTCAAGAATCGACTCAATGGAAGGCTTGCCGCTGAGGCTCGATTTGATCGATTTGATCGATTTTGCCAATTCACTCGCCTTTGCATCGGGAACATCGGCGGCGTCGAGCACATGCGAGATGAGCGGGCGAGCCGTGTTCGAGGGCGAATATGCTTCCAGCAGGTTATCGCGCACCTTTTTGTTTGCCCGCGCCGTAACCATGAACTCCGCAAGCTGACTGTCGTTTTTGACAACCAAATCCTTGTACCGCGGCGTATCGAGAAAGTTTTGCAGGAGCTGCACTTGCTCATCGCGTGTAAAATGAGCAAGAAGCCCGGGAAGCGGCTTATTCTTGTCCGTCCACTCATAAAGAAGCACCTGCTTGCGCAGCTGGAATGGCTCGTGCGAATCCGCAAGCCACTTCGCAAGTGTCGGCTCGAATTGTGCATCGGGTTCTAGGCCCGCGCCTACGATCGCTTTCATTGACGGAATGTAGCGCAGCCGATCTTTAACATCGGCGCTGTCTTTAAGTTTTGCTGAGGCTTCCACAAGTTTCTTAAGATCCAAATCGCCCGTCTTCCAAGGAGTCACAGTTTCGGCCGGTTTAATCGAAACCCCATTTGCCACCTGGAGCGG
>JAFEAR010000172.1 GCA_018266335.1 Bdellovibrionales bacterium | reverse complement strand
GCGCCGCGTCAGCGCACTCGCTACATTCCTCGCGCAACTAAGCATGCGGTCTGGCGCAAGGCAGAGGGCAAGTGTGTGCGGTGTGGGTCTACGCACCGGCTAAACTTCGATCACATCCAGCCCTTTGCTCTGGGCGGCGACTCCACGGCGGAGAACATTCAACTCTTGTGCAACGCCTGCAATCTTCGGCGGGGGATTCAATCCTATGGAACTCAGGCTATGCGCAGGCCTCGATGACGGCCAAATTTACCACTGCTTGCCGTTGCGACCGGCTTGACCTTTTTCGCGGGCGTCGCGGTTGCGCTTGACGGCGTTTTCGCGCGACTCCTGCTGCGATTTGCTCTGCAGCACTTCGCGCTCGGCCGACGACACACTCTCGATAATTTGATTCGCCTGCGATTCGTTCAGGTCGGTGCCCGAAAACTTGGGCTTGCTCTTGGCCTGCGAGATTTCGCTTTTGCCATCCTTGTTGCCCTTAGAATCTTTAGAGTCGCCCTCTTTGTTGTCCTTTTTGTCGCCCTGGCCGCCGCCCCCACCGCCGCCACCCGAAGATTCGGCAAAGAGCAAACGTGCGATGTTGGCCTTGGCTTTTTGATCGAGCGCCTTTAGCGCTTCGGAGCGGGGAGCATCGGGAGAGTTCGGCAACACGCGGTAGTAGTTTTCGAGGGCCTTCGCGTTGTCCCCCTTAAGCTCGTAGGCCTGGCCCAGCTGGTAAGCGAGTTTGCTTTGGAATTCTTCTCCACCCTGGCCCGGCTTCAGCTCCGAACGCATTTTTTCTAGAGTAGAAGCTGCTTCTTCGGCCGCTTTCTTATCGCTCTTCTGCGGGTCTTCGGGGTCCACCGCGCCCTGTAGTTTATTGGCCGACCAATTGTACTGCAGCCACGGGTTGCTCGCGTCCTCGCCCAAGGCCTGAAGGAGTTCGCCATCGGCCTTCTTGAAGTCTTTGCCGTTGGCGGAATCAATGGCCAGGTTATTCGCGTGAATCGCCCCCAAGTGACTGGGCGTTGGCAACGGAGGCACCACCTCCGCCGCGCGAGATTCACGCACCAGTCCGGTTAACGGCAGGATCAAGAGCCATGGCAAAATTCTTAAACTCCACCGCCAACGCGTTTCCGTAAGTAAAAAATCCCAAAGCAGAGCTATGAAGGCCAGCAGCAAGGGCCACTGAAAGCGTTCTTCTTTATCGAGTTTGGTGCCCGCGTCGCGACTAGCACGCTTGTATTCGGAAATGGCCTTTTCGAAGGACTTCCAAGCCTCCACGCCATCCGATGCGTAGAATACTTCGCCGCCCGTCTGACTCGTGATGTCTTTAAGGCCTTTGACTTCGAGCTTCGTGAGCACGGGCTGATTAGTAGACGGATCCTTTAAATAGCCCGTAAGCTGCCCACGGTCGCGAATCGGAATGGGCGCACCCTTCGCAGTGCCCACGGCCATAGCGAAGACCGGTACGCCCAGCCGTTCGGCGCGTTTAATGGCGCCGGTATCGTCGGGTGCGGTGTCCTCGCCGTCAGAAATTAGCACCACCAACTTGGCAACCTCATCGAGAAGCTCGTTGCGGTCTTTAATCTTGTCCAGCCCCAATGCCGTAAGACAGGAGTCCACGCCGGAGGATAAATTTGTTGCCTGGTCGCTCACGCTATCCGGAGTCATCGGCTGCAAGAAAGTTGCTAAAGCCGCATGATCCACTGACAGCGGCGCGGCGATGTAAGAGCCCCCGCCAAAGCCCACAAGGGCCGCGCGATCGCCGCCCAAACGCTGCAAGTAAATTTCGAGCTGGCTTTTGGCTTGCGCCAACCGGCTCGGCGCCTGATCTTCCGCCATCATGCTGCGCGAGAGATCGAGCGCAAAGCAAATGTCCAAGCCCTGCGCCTTGATGGGATGGTTCTGCTGGCCCCACTGGGGCCCCATGGCGGCGAGCGCTGTGGCCGAGATGCCTAGGATAAAGAGAAAATTCTTCAACCACCGATTGATGGGCGCTTCAAAATCGTAAAATTCTTTATCGAGCCCCAAAACTTTTGCCGCGCGACGGCGCACACCCACGGTTTTAATCATGAGCAACACAATGGCGGCGCACACAAAAAACAGGATGCTATTCTCGCCGTGCGAAAAAGTTATACCGAGGGAATCCATCACGGGATTTTCCTCCAGCGAGTGTTCAGGGCAATGCCCTCGCTAGCCAAGAGCGCAAAGGCAAACAGAATCCACGGCCAACCCAACTCCGAAAAGCGCGTGACCGTGTTCGTTTCTACGCGCGTACGCTCGAGAGTGTCGATCGAGGCGAAGATCTTGGCCAGGACGCCATCTTCGGCCGCCCGAAAGGCTTTTCCGCCCGTGCGATTGGCGATGTCCTCGAGCAGTTCTTCGTTCACCGCGTCCGTCAGCCACTGCTCCGAAACCATCGTTTGGCCCGTGAGCGGATCGGTCACCTTCACCGGCAAGCGAACGCGTCCCTTTTTACCCAAACCGATGGTGTAAATTTTAACGCCGAAGGCCTTGGCAAGCTCCGCGGCGGTAACGGGGTCCACGCTACCCATGTTGTTGTCGCCATCCGTCACCAGCACAATGACTTTACTCTTCGCCTTCGAGTCGCGAAGGTGATTGGCCGCCACGGCAAGCGCCTGTCCAATCGCCGTGCCGTCGCTCAGGTAACGGTTCGAGGAGGTTTCGATCGCGTTCTTCAAAATATCATGGTCATGCGTGATGGGTACGGCCAAGTAGGCCTCACCACTAAAGAGCACTAATCCAATGCGATCATCTGTGCGCTTATCGATAAAAGAATTGATTGTAGTCACCGCGAGTTCATGACGGTTCGGATAAAAATCCACGGCGTCCATGGATTTCGAAAGGTCAAAGCAAATGATCATGTCCACGGCATCTACCGTGCGATTGGTTTTAGTAAAAACGGCCTGGGGCCGCGCCAGCGCCACCACCATGAGCACCAGCGCCACAAGGCGCAGCGCAAAGTGCAAACGAAACGGAGAGATTAGTGTCAGGCGCGGACGCGCATCAATCCAGGTGCCGGTGGGATAATCCACACGGCTCCGCCGCCGCACGCCCACGGTCCACGTGTACCACGCAAAAAGCGCCACTGGCGCCAGCAGTAAAAAAGCTTCGGGATTGGCAAACTTCACGCGGCCCCCCGAACTTGGCGCAAATTCTTCACGAAGGCCGCCCGCACTTCACGCGGAGGCACTTCGCCGGCAAAGCGCACTTGATCGGCCTGCAACATGAGGGCCTCGACCGTACCGGGCAAATCGCCCGCTGGCTGGTGCGCTTTAAATTCGCCCAAGAATTCCTTAGTGGTCGCCTCGGGAACTCGAAACACAAATTTAAATTCAATGTAGGCGCGCAAACGTTCGTAACCCTCTACGTAGAGGCGTTTGACGTCTTCGCTAGCGTCCTTTTCCGTCCAACGTTCTTTTTCGGCGCGATTCAAAAACTCGTCGAAACGTTCGTCAGGACTTTTCGCCGGCGGAGTGGGCCGCTTGGCCGCCGCCTTTTTGCGTTTCTTGGCACCGTAAGTCCAATCGTAAATTTTAAAGCTTAGCCAACTCGCTAGGAAAACAGCCACGGGCACCAGCCAAAGCCACAGGGGATAGGCCAATTTTTCTGGAGCCAACGAGGCCTCGCGATTAGGTAAATCTTCTTTTTTAAACCCAATAACGCTTACGGTGACGGCCTGAGTGCTGCCATCGGCGCAATTAAAGCTGGAATTTAAATCGCCAGTCAGCAGGGGACCGAGTGTGACTTTGGCACCCTCCACCCGTACGACAATGAACTGGGCCTTATCCGCCGGAAATTTATCGCCCACCTTCAGGGCCGGTGCAGCTCCCGAGGCACAACTCACCTCGAAGACATCGCCGGAAGTGAGAGGAGTCGCCATGGCCCGCCTCAGCCCTTCCGCCGGCCCGAGCGATTTTTAAAGAAGTTCTGCAGCGGATGGATGAAGTCATCCTTCGTGTTGAGGAGGAGCAAGTCCACGCCGGTCTTCCGGTAAACTTCCTGCGCCGCATTCCGGCGCGTAGCTCCGTGCTTCACCAGGTAATCGTGCATGCCACCCGAGTTGAGGTCGACGGTCACTGGACGCCCCGCTTCGGCCGTGCGCATTTCTAGAAAACCCACATTCTTCGGCAGCTCGAATTCGCCCGGGTGCTCTACTCCGATGGCCATAAATTCGTGGCGCGAACGCGTGCGACGCAGAACGTTCTCGTCCGGAAAAACTTCTAGGTCCGAAAGCAAAATTACAATGGAATGTTTCTTGAGCACGCGGTCTAGCTGCCGGAGCGCCACGTTCGGATTCGTGCGCACGCCCGTAGGTTCAAAAGCCAACACGTCGCGAATAATGCGCAGCAAATGCGTGCGGCCCTTGGCGGGAGGAATTACTTTTTCTACACCATCCGAATAAAGCAAAATACCCAGCTTATCGCCCGCCTCGTGCGCGGAGAGGGCCAGGGTGGCCGCAATCTCGGCCAGACGCTCGGACTTTTGCCGCGCCCACGGACCGCGACGAAGCGAAGCGCTCACGTCCACCACCAGGAACAGCGTGCGTTCGCGCTCTTCTTCAAAAGTTTTGAGCACCGGCTCGGACAAACGTGCCGACACGTTCCACGAAATGTGGCGCACATCGTCGCCGTAAACGTAGTTGCGGAACTCCCTAAACTGCATGCCCGAGCCACGAAACGCCGAAAGGTACTGCCCCGTGAGCTGCTGCTTCACGAGTTGGCGCCCTTTGAGTTCGATGGCCCGAACTTTTTTTAGAAACTCCGCGGGTATCATGATTGCCTTGCCTCAGGGAGCCGGCACCGCCGCCAAAACTTTACGCACCAGAATGGGCGGGGTGACTTCTTCGGCTTCGGCCTCGAAGGAAAGCGTGATGCGGTGACGAAGAATATCGAGCGCCACGGCCTTCACATCGTCGGGAGTCACAAAGCCGCGCCCCTCGAGGAAGGCCTTGGCCTTCGCACCGCGGGCCAGCGAGATGGTCGCACGCGGCGAAGCACCAATCGCAATGAAGGGCTCCAACTCTTTGGTCTCCTTGCGTGCTTTCGGCTCGCGCGTAGCAAAGATAATATCCAGGATATAGTCCTTCACTTTTTGATCCATGAAGATGGCGTCGCAAATGCCGCGGGCCTTGAGGATCTGCGTGCCGCTGGCGGCCGGATTAATTTTTAATTTGGCTCCGCCCGACTGACTCTCGAGAACTTTCATTTCTTCGAAGCGATTCGGGTAACCCACGTGCACTTTGAACATGAAACGGTCCATCTGCGCCTCAGGCAGCGGATAGGTGCCTTCCTGCTCGATGGGGTTTTGCGTGGCGAGCACAAGAAAGGGCTCTTCCAAACGGTAGCTCACTTCGCCGATAGTCACTTGGCGCTCGCCCATAGACTCCAGTAGCGCCGCT